>CBQWHS010000424.1:0-4473 GCA_967728665.1 uncultured Chryseosolibacter sp.
TTTTTCGAAAGTCATAACCTTCCGGTGGATCAAGATCAAACACCATGTAATCCGGTTTATCAAATTCTGGCTTTCGACTATGCAGTTGGTGAAGTTCAAGGCCGGCAAGATTTGCAAGCCACACGAGTAATGCAGGCTCTGTAGCAAGTATATAATCCTTTTCTTCTTTGCCTAATGTTGCAAACTCAATCCAATCCGGAGCCCATTCAGGGCGATTTTTCTGATAAAAACTTTCGCCATGAATGCCGTCAGGAAAACGTATCAACGTCAGTGCCCTTCCATTGATGTGATTAAGAATTGTGGGCGCAATCTTTAAATAATACTCGATGATTTCCGCTTTTACAACGCCATCTTCCGGAAACAAGACCTTATCCAGGTTGGATAATTCAACTTTTCGCTTCCCAATCTGAACCCATTGCGTCTGCTTCTTTGCCACAAGTGATAGTGATTAAATCAGTCGAGACTATCGTCAACTGTTTTAGTTTTTAATAGTGTCATGCCAATCAGAAAACATAAACCCGCTACTAAGATCGGATACCAAAGGCCAGCAAACGGATCACCTCCAGGATTGTTGGAAGTTTTTGTTGACTCATACAGCGCGGTCGCAATGAACGGTGTCAATCCACCGAAGACTCCATTGCCAATGTGATATGGAAGAGACATCGATGTATATCGTATACGCGTTGGAAATAATTCTACCAGGAATGCCGCTATTGGTCCATAGACCATTGTTACTAATACCACTTGTATAAACACGAACAAGACCATCATCCAAAAATTTTTATCATTCAATATCACTTCCTTTTTCATCTCCACGCCAGGAATGGCTGCACCTTTTTTCGTGATCTCTGTATACGTTTCCAGTACCGTGTTTCCTCCAGCATAAACGTGTTCTATTTTTGCATTGAACACAGAATCACCAATATCATTGACAAATCGTGATTTCGTGATTTTTTTGGCATCGATTTGCTCCTCCTGGTTACTCACATCCGCGAGAGCATACATCTTTTTGTAAATGGGGCGATACAGTAATACAGCGAGCAACATGCCAGCCATCATAATCATTTTTCTTCCAATCCTATCGGACCACCAACCAAAGTAAATAAACAACGGAGTGCCTACCAGCAACGCGATAGCGATTATATTTCTCGTTTGAATGAATTCGACACCACATGTTTTTTCAATAAACGTCATGGCATAGAATTGACCTGTATACCAAACGACGCCCTGCCCTGCCGTTGCGCCAAAAAGAGCAAGCAAAACAAGTTTCAGGTTTTCCTTTTTACCAAAACTTTCTCGGATCGGGTTTTTAGAAATTTTTCCCTCTGCTTTAATCTTCGTAAACATCGGAGACTCACTCATCTTTAGTCGTATGTAAATTGATACGGCTACCAACAACGCAGACAACAGAAACGGAATCCTCCAACCCCATTCATTGAATTTTTCAACACCAATTGACTGTCTCACGGCGAGTATTACCCCTATGGAAACAAACAAACCGAGCGAGGCCGTGGTTTGAATAAAGCTCGTATAAAAACCCCTCTTTCCTTTCGGAGCATGTTCTGCGACATAAGTGGCTGCACCCCCATATTCTCCTCCCAAAGCGAGGCCCTGCACAAGTCTTAACACGAGAACGAGAATCGGTGCGAATAATCCTATTGTTTCATATCCTGGAATCAACCCAATGGCGAACGTGGAGCCGCCCATCAAAATTAAGGTGACAAGAAAAGTATATTTTCGACCGACGAGATCTCCCAGTCTTCCAAATACTATGGCACCAAATGGCCGGACAATAAACCCTGCTGCAAAAGTGGCGAGCGTTGAAAGAAAGGCTGCAGTTGGATTTGCTTTCGGAAAAAATTGCGCAGAGAGAATTGTGGCAAGACTTCCGAAAATGTAAAAGTCATACCACTCGATCAGCGTTCCGACGGATGATGCCGTGATAACAAACCAAAGACTTTTCTTTTCTGCTGGGGCGAGTTCTGCTGCTTTCATTTGTAGGTAAAATAGGTCTGGCCCAGAAAGATAAAGGAAATGAAAGTTAATTCTAAAGTCTATGGAGCATATTTTGCCGCTAACTATGTTGCCACAAAGTCACAAGACACGATGAATAAGAAGTTAGCTTTCGTGGCCTGTCAGACCACCAACGATCAATGATGTTCATCATGATCAGAACTTCCCGCACCATACCAGGTTTCCTGAATGGCGTGAAAAAGATCGTGGACTTTCGTCAACTGTTCGCCAATCGCTTTGTCATCACCGCTAGCCACTGTCTGAACAAAAGTTGCAGTACCATCTTTCAATGAAGCCAATTTTGTCTTCACGTCATCGTTGTCGACTTTTTTCGGTAGTGTACTATTAGCCCACTTTTCGGCAGCGGATGCAAGTGTTGTCGCGCTTGCTTTCGCCGGTTCTAAATTCGCGGAGTCTTTGTACGGATGAAAACTTTCCGCCATCAGCATATGAAATTCATCCATCTCCTTCCATTCTTTCTGATCGGAACTTTCATCTGCAGCCTCTGATCCCTCGGCAGCTTCTTCTTTTTTTGTCGCGCAAGCGATCATGACTATTGCGAAAAGTGCTATCAAAGCATGTTTGAAAAATTTGATCGTCATATCACGGGTTATTATAAAATTTTAGAATTTATTGTCTGTCTCTTCTTTTATACTTTCTGTTTCCTTCCAGCAGCTTGATCAGATTTTTAAGTGCATCAAAATATAATGCCACAAACAAAATCAAAGTCATTGCCCATATTACAAGAATGTTAAAGAATAGTGTATCAAACTTATAGCCTAGAAAATGTTTTGTTGGTTGATAAAGATTTGCCGAAAAATCAAACAACGAACGAGGTCGATGATCGTCCATGTAAATCGGATAAATTTTCTGAATCAGGCTGCCATCAAATTCAATGATCCGGTTCGTAGTTTCAACATTACTCACAGCCTTAGTAACAGCATTATTAACATATCGTTCGCGTTCCTTGTCGAATAAAATTTTTGCATCAGGTGTTCCCGTAAGTCTTGCAATCAACTTCTCCTTTTCTTCATTGGCGGTGTTCAGACGAACAGTATAATATTGCTTTAATCGCGAAAAGAAATCACTTGTCTTTTTCGACACAGTAGAATCAAATTTTCCGATGGCCAGTTTATCAATTTCAGGAAATTTGTCGTCACCAATTCTAACTAGTTCATGGCGTATTTCGCTCTGAAGCAGATTCAATGAATACACCATTTTTTCATTCCTCGGGTTTCGCCACGATGCACGGTTGTGTAGACAATATGACAAGTGCGATTCCAACGCTGGAATAAAATAGACGCGTTTGAATTCAGATTGTGCCCTGCGTTTATCCAGTTCGTAGAACTTTTTTTCGAAGGGGTTGTCCTTAAATTGTGTTACCATGTAGGCTTCGAAAGCCCATCGTGAAGCCATCACTTCTCCGATCAGCGGAATACCAATCGGTTTACCAACACGTGGATTAAATTTTTCAAAACTAATCACAACACCGCTCAACAATAGCTGCGGAATTATCAATAGCGGAATGAGGATGTAGATGGTTACTGCCGAGTTGAATGATGCCGAAATATTCAATCCGAGCATGTTTGCAAAACACGTGCAGGAGAAAAGTATCATCCAATAGCGAACTTCAGAAAGCGGGATTTCAAGCACGGCATTTCCAACTACAATGAAAAGGATTGTCTGAATGGCCGAGATAAAAAACAGGACGAGTACTTTTGAAGTAAGGTAACTGCTGCGACTCAGGTGAAGAAATTGTTCACGCTTCAATATTTTACGATCCCTGAAAATTTCTTCAGCGCTCATCGTTAGCCCAAAAAATAAAGCCACAACTACGCTCATGAAAAAGTAAACAGGAGTATTATCGTTGTCGTAAAAGTTATAACGCTCCTGGCCGCCAAGCACATTATAATATTTTACCATGAAGGCGATGAAGAAAGCCAACACGGGAGCTTCAAAAAGGTTGATGTACAGATACTGCTTGTTTGCAATTTTAGCCAACACATCCCTGGTAATAAAAACCCTCAGCTGCTTATACCAGTTCGGAATTTCCTGCGCTACAGGTAACTCCTCTTCAACATGGGTAATCTTTGGAAGCTTAACTTTTTGTTTAAAGTATTGATACCATTGCCCTGGTGAAATTTTTCGAGTATTCGTTAGACGCCCGTACTCGTTGACAATTTTTGTTTCAATAATGCTGAATATTTGTTCCGGATTAATGTTACCGCATTCCGGACAAGCCCCTTGACTTTTATTCGCGGCATTAATAACGTCACGAAAATAGATGACAGCTTCTACGGGATTTCCATAATAGATTTGAAATCCACCGGAGTCCATGATGATGAGCGTGTCAAACATTTTGAAAATATCCGAGGAAGGCTGATGGATGACCACAAAAACCATTTTGCCGCGAAGGGATAATTCCTTCAGCAAATCCATAATATTTTCTGAATCGCGAGA
>CBQWHS010000425.1:0-4470 GCA_967728665.1 uncultured Chryseosolibacter sp.
CCAGTTTGTATATTGATGTTATAAATGCAAAGGCGGGTAAGACCGCCTTTTTTTTAAATATTTGGATGTCGTCTTTTGAGGATCTAAATATTGACATTATTGTGGACACAACTTTATTTTCATGTTAGGATCGCGATTTAGCCTTGGTTGCTTTTATCCGATCGAAGTTCGGGCCGCTACACTAGGTAAAAAATCAATAATTTAATTAACTTGATAGCGAGCCCATCCTCGGACTATGTTCGAAGAGGGGCTTTGTTTTTTGGTTTGAGAAACAAACTTGACTATCGAAAAATGAACGATTCATCTAACAATTTCCCAGGTCCTCATTTTCGAAATTTATTCGAATCCGCACCCAATCCATATCTCGTTCTGGATCGTGATCTGAAAATTGTTGCGGTAAACGACTGCTATCTAAATGCGACCTTGACAAAGAGAAGTGAGATTTTAGGTAGGGGAATTTTTGACGTATTTCCTGACAATCCAGACGATTTAGAGGCTACCGGAGTTGGTAATTTACGAGCCTCTCTTGAAAGGGTATTACAAAGCAATGCTGCCGATGCAATGGCGGTGCAAAAGTATGATATTCCCAGTCCTGAAGGAGGTTTTGAAGAAAAATTCTGGAGCCCTTTAAACACTCCCGTTTTTGATGACCAAGGCAAGCTCTCGTATATTATTCACCGTGTAGAGGATGTAACAGAATTCATTAAGCTCAAACAAAAAGGGACGGAGCAACACAAACTTACTGAGGAGTTGAAAAGCCGTACGGAGCAAATGGAAGGTGAGATTTTTCAGCGTGCTCAGCAGGTGCAGGAAGCCAATAAAAAACTGCGGGAAGCTGAACGAGTAAAGAGCGAATTTTTTGCGAACGTTTCTCACGAGCTGAGGACTCCTCTATCTCTCATACTAGGCCCCCTTGAATCGATACTATCAGGAAAGCAAGGAAACCTTAATGAAGCGCAAGCTAATTATTTAAAGACGATTCATAATAACACCATAAGACTGCTTCAAATGGTGAATGGTATTCTTGATTTTTCTAAAGTTGAGGCAGGAAAAATGAGCGTTCAGCGGGAGCCCACGGATATTTCCGTTCTTATTAATTCTGTTCTGAATGATTTTGAATCCATGCTGAGCGGAAAGAAAGTAGCGCTTTCCTCTGATATTAATCCTTCCGGGAAATATGTAATCATTGACCATTATTTATTTGAGCGCATCTTATTCAATTTGCTGTCAAACGCTGCAAAGTTTACACCAGAAGGCGGGAAAGTATTTGTTCGCATGTGGACGAACGATGACAAGCTTTATCTTTCTGTGACAGACACTGGAATTGGAATAGCAGAATCTGATCTTCCTCGACTTTTCCAGAAGTTTCGCCAGGCAGAAGGATCGTCCACACGCAGGTTTTCGGGAACGGGTTTGGGATTGGCGATGGTTAAAGAATTTGCTGAACTGTTAGGGGGCAGTGTTTCGGTTGAAAGTAAGCTAAACGTAGGGAGCACTTTTACAATTGAATGTATAGCTCCCTCTACGAACACACCAGAGGTGTTAATGGAGCATAGATCTAGTCGCACCGCATTGGTTCCTCAATACCAAAATTCTTTTAAAATAGAAAGTCAGACAAACGGTGTGCAGAAAAGTGAAATAATGAAAGTTCTTATTTGCGAGGATAACGAGGAGCTTTCAGAATATATTAGTTCGCTGTTGCATGATTGGTGTCAGATCAGAAGGGCAAAGGATGGTGAGGAGGCTCTCCAACTTGTACAAGCATGGTCGCCCGACCTTGTGCTCACTGATTTTATGATGCCCAAAAAAGATGGGATTGCGGTTTGTACTGCCATCAAAAACAATCCTGAAACATCAAATATTATCGTCATACTATTGACCGCTCTAACTCACCGCGATGCTATGATGAAAGGATGGGAGGCCAAAGCGGATGAATATTTGTTTAAGCCATTTCATCCCGAAGAACTTGTAACACGCGTTAAATCATTCTTTTCCATTCTTTCCGAAAGGAAGAAAGCAGCTGAAATAATAGAGCGTAAGAACCGGCAGCTTGAATACTCCAATAAAGAGCTTGAAGCATTCAGCTATTCGGTTTCCCATGATCTGCGCGCTCCTTTACGATCCATTGACGGTTATACGAGGGTGCTTCAAGAAGATCACGAGAAAGATTTAGGCGAGGAAGGAAGGAAGGTGTTGAACACCATTCTTGCAAATACCAAAAAGATGGGCCAACTGATTGATGATCTGTTGGCCTTCTCTCACTTGAGCAGGAGGGAACTGACAAGGGTCTCAATAGACATGAATTCCTTGGTCAATGGAGTGATTGATGATTTAACTGCAACAAAAAATGAAAATCGCTCTGTTGAATTTCGCGTTGAGCCATTGGCCGATATGAAGGGTGACATCAGTATGATAAAGCAGGTCTTGATCAATTTAATTTCCAATGCGATAAAATATTCCTCCAAGAAGGAAAAGGCAATCATAAATATTGAATCCACCACTGAAGGCGGGAGTGTCATCTATTCAATTAAAGACAATGGCGTGGGATTCGACATGAATTATTACAACAAACTTTTCGGAGTATTTCAACGGTTACATAGACCTACTGAGTTTGAAGGTACTGGTGTTGGTTTAGCAATTGTTGATCGTATTGTTTCTAAACATAATGGCAAGGTTTGGGCACAAGGAAAACCTAATGAGGGGGCTACTTTCTTTTTTTCAATGCCCGATGATTTTGCCATCCACGGTGAAAACCATAAACCACATAAGGTCTCTTCATAGTTATTTTTTGGTTAGATATTGTTCATCGCTGACTTTTTCCATCCAGTCAACGACTTTACTATTCAATTGTTCTTGCGTTGCGATGTGACTCATCGCCATAGTGGGAGAGGCTCCATGCCAATGTTTTTCATTAGGAGCAAACCAAACAATATCACCGGGATGAATTTCTTCGACAGGGCCACCTTCTCTCTGAACCCATCCAACTCCTGACACTACAATTAAAGTTTGTCCCAGTGGATGGGTATGCCACGCCGTCCTTGCTCCAGGTTCAAAAGTCACGATGGCAGCTGCGGAACGTCTGTGTTCGTTTGGTTGAAATAAAGGATCGATACGTACTGATCCTGTAAACCAGTCATCAGGTCCCTTGCCTGACGCTTGTGATCCAATACGCGTTATTTCCATTACGAGATGGGTTTGTTCGTTGTATTTTTCTGGATATGGTTTTCATCACCATCATTTTACCGAAGTTGTATGGTGACTAGTGCATTGTCCGAGCCCAAGGCTGAGTCCAACCCGCCGGGTTTGTCAACCTTACCTAGCTTTGTATAGTTATAAGAAGTTGAAAATGTCTTGTAAAAGAGGACCAGCGTTTTGGATCCATAAAGAAGAAGATCTCCGGTGTTTATTTTTCCCGGATTGGACGCATTCGCAGGCAAACTCTTTGATAGGTCAAAATATTTCTCATTGCCATTAAGCTCAGTCATGTTGATCGTTAAGGGAAGCAAAGCCTTGAATGCGGTTGCCGTTGGATTATTAAAAAGAGTTGCTGTGAACTCCCTTAAACCAATTTTTAATACAAGTGTATCGCTCATCAATTCTGTATTTTCGGTAATCGCATTCTGATTGCTATCGACACGAGATAGTGTATACAGGTCACAGGCAGCTTCCATTAGCAACGGGAATAAAAATAAGACTACGGCAAGGGTGCTTTTTATAAGCTGCACCTTCGTTTTATTTCTTTAGTGACGCTATATCGATCACAAATCGATATTTCACATCGCCCTTTAACAGTCGATCATAAGCCTCGTTGATCTGCTGAATGTTGATCATTTCAATGTCTGAAACAATATTATGCTTTCCGCAGAAGTCAAGCATTTCCTGGGTTTCCGGAATTCCTCCGATCATTGAACCCGCAAAGCTTTTGCGCATTGGTATGAGGCTGAATGGTGCAACAGGGAGTGGATGCTCAGGCGCACCTACTAACGTGAGCGAACCATCAACTCTCAAAAGTTTCAGGTACGCGTTGATGTCGTGTTGTGCGGAGACGGCATCCAATACAAAATGAAGCTTGCCGGCATAACGCGCCATTTGTTTTTCATCCTTTGACAGGACGACGTCATCTGCCCCTAAACGTTTTGCGTCTTCTATTTTCGATGAGGATGTTGTAAACACGATAACCTCTGCACCCATTGCTTTGGCAATCTTAACACCCATATGACCAAGGCCACCAAGACCGACAACGCCAACTTTCTTTCCTTTTCCAACTTTCCAGTGCTTCAGTGGAGAATAGGTTGTGATCCCAGCACAAAGTAGTGGTGCGACAGCCGCGAGATCAAGGTTCTTAGGCACGCGCAATACGAAGTCTTCATGTACGACAATACTTTCTGAATAGCCACCGTATGTTGCTGTTCCAAGATAAGGATCAATGGAGTTATAAGTTTGCACCTGGCCACCTTCACAATACTGTTC
>CBQWHS010000426.1:0-4468 GCA_967728665.1 uncultured Chryseosolibacter sp.
GCCAACAACTCGTAGCGGAAGGAAAGATTGTTGACATTCGGACTAACAAGGCAGTGAAAGCCCGTATTCGTTACGCCAGCATTCCAACAGGAAGCATTTACGGTAAATTCAGCGATAGCACATTTGCGTTTGAGATTTTTGGAACAGCGCGATATAAAGTAACGGCTGAAGCGGATGGTTATTCTCCAAATACTGTCATAGTAGACCCAAAAGATTTAGGGACAGACAACAAGATTCAGCGCAACATCAAGCTAACGCCCACGGGGGAAACAATCCGTTTAAACCACTTGATATTTTCGCAGGGAAAAGGAGCCATCGAACCAGAATCGTACAAAGAATTAGATGAGCTTGTCTTAATGCTGGCAGAGAATAACGATATGGTTATTCAGCTCGAAGGCCACACCGACAACCAGGGAAGTTCTGCGGCAAATATGAAGCTCTCACAACAGCGTGTTGATGCGGTGAAAAACTATCTTACGAAAAAGGGAATTCCTAAAAACAGAATAAAGACAAAAGCGTTTGGTGGAAGTAAACCGTTAAGAAATGAAATGACTCAGGAAGATCGCGCCTTAAATCGCAGAGTCGAGATGCGGATACTTCAACACTAAGTTTACTGTCCAACGGATCCGAGAATGACTTTCGAAACGGTCTTTTGTTGACTTCTTGAAATCAGTGCTTGTTCAATTTCCCATGCACTATAAGATTTTTGTAATCGCTCAACCTCTTCGTTGATGCAAGGATAAAGATGCATTTTGGTTTTCGGTATGAATGGTTGAACTCCTCCGGCAAGTTGATATGTGCTAATACCACCTGACCATTCGAAATGTGCAGGATCATAAGGAGCTCTCCATCGACCGCCCCAACGCAATCCCAACTTTTCGCCTATCGTTCCTATTGTTTTCCAAAGATGCTGATTGTCCCACTGAGGAACGCCATGAACCATGGGTACAACATCAATAGCAACACCATATTGATGTTTGGATTGTCCACCCATTGATCTCGTATACTTTCGTCCCATCCCAAAATATTCGCCTTGCTTTGCATGCGTTCTAAACGCCTCCACAATTTCAAGTTCAATACCCTTGCTTTTGCAAGCGTTTAGCAATTGAATTATCTGATCACGAAAATACGGATGCAACGAGTTCAGGTCAGCAATCATTGGCAAACTTCCGCGATCCTTGCCGAAGAAATAATTTTCAACAATCCTCCAGTTCTTCCATGCCATATCATCCAAGTCATCGCGAAATTCTGGAAGAGAAATTGTGTCGAATGGCAGTGATTTGTTGTTGAGGAGAAAGGATAGATAATTGTCGCTGCCCGCGGTAGAACGTTGGGATTGGCTAAAAGCCATTCCGGCGAAAATTAAAAGCCCGCAGGTAAGGAAAAATCGAATCATGGGTTATCTGATACAATCCGGGATTTCAAACGTTAACGAGCTTGAGAAAAGCCAATATTCAACGTTTGGAATGCTCGGGAACTTGCAAAACTAAGGAAAAAGGTGGGAGTTACAATCCGCTAGCAACAAAAACGAAATGCCTGGATTCGCTAACTAACGCAGAAAATGAAAAGGCTCGAGTCCTCTTGATGACCCGAGCCCATTGTTTAGAATGATTTAGTGTTTATTTATTCTCCTCCCTTGGATTCAACTGCTTTTGAGATTGATTCATATTTCGCTTTCAACGCCTGATCGGATTCCAATGATTTTCTAATAGCGTTAAAAGCTTTAAGTCCAACATAATCTTTTGCCAGGCCCTGGTAAGTAGCATTGATTCTTGCAGTTTCCGCTTTACGCTTGTCTGCCACATCTTTCAAGAACTGAATCTCTTCAGGTGTTGCCTGTGCTGCCTTAAGCTTTGCTTGATCGTCAGCTATTTTAAATAACTCATTATAGCGTGGAACTTTCATTACCTGATTTTGCTGAACCATTTCAGCGATGATTGATTGTAATGTTTCTTTCATGCCGTTTACAGAATCCATCGTGATCGCGTATTTTTTCAAGTCTTCATCTGTAAAAGCAGCTTTTGCTTCCTGCGTTTTTGTTGGGTGACCTGTTTGTGCATTTGCAACGTGCAAAGAAATTAAGAACGTTGCCGCTAAAACGTTTACGAATTTCATAGTATCAATTATTTAGGTTTTAATGTCGATTGAATTTTAAAAACTTTGACCGTGACTTACAAAAAAATTAGACCCGAAACCGTTTTCGCTGTCGACAAAAAAAGAGCCGCTTGGATAAGCGGCCCTGAGGATGGTTTAGGTTAACGAAAAATTAGGCATGCACTCGGGCATGTGGCGCCCCGGCAAGGATTTCTTCATTTGCGTTTGATGAATATTTTTCAAAATTCTTGACAAATGCGTTGGCAAGAAAATTGGCTTGAGTATCGTATGCGTCTTTATCAGACCATGTATTTTTAGGATCTAGGATTTCTGCAGGAACTCCCGGGCAAGTCTTAGGCATCGCAACACCAAAAACTTCGTGATCATGATATTCCGCTTCCTCCAGGTCGCCATTCAGCGCGGCTGTGATTAATGCACGAGTGTATTTAAGGCTCATCCGTTTTCCAACGCCATATGCGCCTCCAGACCATCCGGTGTTAATTAACCAGACGTTAACCTTCGCATCTTTCATTTTCATGCTTAGCATCTCTGCATATTTAGTTGGATGCAATGGCATGAAAGGAGCACCGAAGCAAGCAGAGAATGTCATCGTGGGTTCTGTCACACCTGTTTCTGTACCGGCAACTTTAGCTGTATATCCACTGATAAAATGAAATGCTGCCTGGCCAGGATTTAACTTTGAAATCGGAGGCAACACCCCATAAGCATCACAGGTGAGGAAAAAAATATTTTTCGGATTCGTTCCCAACGAAGGCGTAGCGATGTTGCTTATATGATCGATGGGATAACTGACACGCGTGTTCTCAGTCTTAGTGCCATCTTTGAAATTCACTTCATTGGATTCGGCACGAAGCGTAACATTTTCCAATAACGCTCCGGTGCGGATGGCCTTGAAAATATCAGGTTCTTTTTCTTCTGAGAGATCAATGGTTTTAGCGTAACACCCACCTTCAAAATTGAAAATAATATTATCCGCAGTCCAGCCATGCTCGTCATCGCCAATAAGCTTTCGGTTAGGATCAGCTGACAATGTAGTTTTTCCTGTTCCACTCAAGCCGAAAAAGATTGCCGTATCGCCCTGGTCCCCAATGTTAGCGGAGCAATGCATGGACAGCACATTCTTTTGATGTGGGAGTATAAAATTTAACGCCGTGAAAACGCTCTTTTTTATTTCTCCCGTGTATCCACTTCCACCAATTAAAATAATTTTTCTCTTGAAATCGATGATCGAAAAATTGTGTTGTCTTGTACCATCAAGAGCTGCATCGGCTTTGAAGCCTGGCGCGTTTAAGATCAACCATTCTGCACCGAAGTTTTTCAATTCCTTTTCAGTAGGACGCAGAAACATGTTATACGTGAAAAGGTTTGACCATGCATATTCATTAATAACACGGATATTCATTCGATACCGCCAATCAGCGCAAGCATAAACATCACGAACGAAAAATTCCTTCCCTTCAAAATACCGGATCATTTTGATATAAAGCTGGTCGAACTTTTCCTTAGAAAAAGGAATATTGAAGTTATTCCACCATACAGTGTTTTCGGTCACTTCATCTTTTACCGTGAATTTGTCTTTTGGCGATCTGCCGGTGAATTCTCCTGTGTCAATAGCGATTGCTCCAGTGTTAGTGAACGTTGCCTGACCGGCTTTCACGGCCATTGAAGCAAGCTGTTCAGGAGGTAGGTTCCAATGCGCTTTGCCGTCTGAAATACCAAGATCAGCAACCGAGGCATTAGCCGGTTTTAATCCTAATTCTAACATGTTCGTTCGGGTTAATGAGTATGTAAAGATAGCAATTTTGAGTCATTTCAATCGATTGCGCCACATTTTTTCATAAAAATCGATGAAGTGTATTCGGGTTTGCGAAAATCAATTTATCCCTATACTTTACGCATGATTTGGCAGTGTGAAGGTTTTACTGAATTTGATTTTTTAAATCCTCGATTGCTCAAAATTTTATACTAAAAACCTTTACCTAATAGAATGAATCTACAGACGCTGCGGGGCGGATTTACAACGACTTTTTGGATTGCGAATACTCTCGAACTCTTTGAACGGTTAGCATTTTATGGGGCCAAAGCTGTTTTAGCCAAATACATCGCTGAAAAAGTCGGACTGTTAAACGATGCCGGTACACTGACAGGAATTTTTTCCGGATTAATTTTCGCCCTGCCAATTCTTGCAGGTGTAGTCGTCGATAAATATGGATTCAAGAAAACGCTTGTTGCGTGTTTTGCACTTTTCTGCCTCGGATATTTCATGATTGGTTTTGCAGGTTTCGAATCTGGTCAACCGTTAGTGAATGCACTCGGAAAAAAAACATACATGCTGTCAGTTTTGATTCTCACA
>CBQWHS010000427.1:0-4468 GCA_967728665.1 uncultured Chryseosolibacter sp.
GAACACCAATTTTGAAAGACGTCTTACTCGCAAAAATGCTGACGAATAGGAGTATCGATCCGATGAGCAATATATTTTCGGGAGTGAATGCCATTTACAAATTTGTACACTTTTTTGTCAAGCTATAATAGCAAGATTTCTTTGCATTAAGAATTTTGACTTTTTGATGTTGGCATAAGTATTTGTCACACGTAAAAAAAGTATTTGTTATGCGATGGATGGGTCGAGAAGGAAGCGGCAATGTGAGTGACCGCCGGGGAATGGGTGGAAAAATTGCGCTTGGTGGTGGTGTCGGTGGTATTATTGTGTTGTTGATCAGTATGCTGTTGGGCGGAAATCCACTTGAGAACCTCAACACCACGAACACGCAGAATTCTTCAGGTCCTCGTGAAGATGATGAAGAAGCGCAATTTGTTTCTGTAGTATTGAAGGACACCGAGGATGTTTGGCATAAGTTGTTTTCAGAGCAGGTCGGTGCCGATTATCAAGAGCCGAAGCTTGTCCTGTTTTCAGGTAATGATCAATCCGGGTGTGGATTTGCAAGTGCTGCCACGGGACCTTTCTATTGCCCAATGGATAATTCAGTTTATATAGATCTGAGTTTTTATGATCAGCTCAATAATCAATTCGGAGCGTCAGGCGATTTTGCGATGGCCTATGTTGTTGCGCATGAAGTTGGTCATCATGTTCAAAATCTTATGGGCACTTCAGATAAAGTTCGGGAAGCACGCGAACGAATGAGTGAAGCGCAAGGGAATCAACTGTCAGTTGCTTTGGAACTTCAGGCTGATTTTTATGCAGGTGTGTGGGCGCATCATGCACAGGAGATGAAAAATATTCTTGAGCCCGGCGACATTGACGAAGCGTTGCGTGCTGCAAATGCAATTGGTGATGATCGTTTACAGATGCAGTCGCAGGGCTATGTTGTTCCAGATGCATTCACACATGGAACATCAGAACAGCGTGCATATTGGTTCAAAAAAGGATTTGACACAGGAGACATCAAGCAAGGCAACACTTTCGAATCATCGAGGTAATTTTAAACCTCAACAAGACTTTTTGCGGTAACGTTTCGCGCTGGGAAAGTGATGGTAAAACGAGTGACATCCGAAGGTTTCGAGTCAACCGAGATTTTGGCCTTGTGAAGAGCAACAATCCGTTCTACTAATGACAGTCCGATACCAAAGCCTTTAATTCTTTTTTCATTCTTTCCACGAAAGAATGGTGAAAATATCTTTTGCATGCTCTCCGGATCTATTCCTTTATTTTTATTGACAAATTCAATTGAGAGTGAATTTCTTTCTTTGGTAAAGAGGTTAATCATTACATTTTCATCTTCACTGTACTTGCAGGCGTTATCCATCAGGTTCAGGATTGCGACTCTAATGAGTTGCTCATCGCCATCGATTACAAGTGACTCGTGATGTAAGTTCAAATCGAACAGAATTGAAATATTTGTGGTTGGATGGACTTTGTTCATTTCATCTTTAATCTCCCAAAGAACATCATCAATTCGAATCGGTGTAAATTTTTTCTCTGGCTGGTCAGCGCTTGTTTGAGCCAGTATGAGCAATTGGTTCGACATTGTGTTTAATCCACGCAAGCCATTAAGAACGGATTGTAGCACGAGGACATAATATTCTTTTTCGCGCTGCTGAAGTAAAGTAACTTCAATCTCACCCGACATCACAGTAATGGGTGTTTTAATTTCGTGCGAGGCATTTGCAATAAAACCTTTTTGTGATGCAAAAGCGCTTTGGAGACCCGACAACATTTTATTAAAAGTTTGCGCGAGCCGGCTTACTTCGTCTTTGCTGTTTCCTTCATCCAGCCGTTGGTTGAGATTCGCTTCGGTAATATTGCTGACTTCTTTTACGATCCGCGAAATAGGTCGAAGTACTCTGCCTGCATAAATCCACGCAAGAACAGAAACCAAGGCTACGCTGATGAGAAACGTAGTGCCTAAAACAAATCGAAGATTTTTCATGGCGTCATTACCGAAGTCATCGGTTGCGGAAACCACTATTGTATAATGATTATTATCCTTTTGCAGCTCGAATCCCAGGACATCAAACCCATTTATCTTCATACGGACTTCGCGCTTCTCCCTGATCTCTGAAAGCAAGGCGTCATCAATTTTGATGAGAGAGGTTGTATCGGATTGATATAACGGTTCATTTGCCAGATTATAAATTGAAATGTGTTGATTCGGTAAACTCGTTGGACTGTTCTTCTCAAGTCGTTTAATGAGTTCAATATTCAGCTCTTTGATTTCCGTAAGGACCCTGGCAATGTTTGTTCCACGATTATTTAGACGCCTGTAAAAATCAACTTCTTTGTATGTGGACGAGAAATAATAAATTGAGACGGTGATCGATGTCAGTACAATAACGACAATGGCAAAAAATGTTACGGTTATTTTGGTTCGGATATTCATGCTTCGTTGCTTAGCACATATCCGAGACCTATGCGCGTGTGAAGCAGTCTAGGCTCGAAGTCACGATCAATTTTGTTTCGGAGCATATTCATATAAACCTCAACAACATTTGTTCCGGTTTCAAATTTAATGTCCCAGATTTTTTCCGCGAGCTCTGTCCTTGATATAACTCGAGCTTGGTTCTTCATAAAATACTCGAGTAGGGCAAATTCTTTTGCTGATAATTTTATAGTCTTGCCTGATCGTTCAGCAACTTTTTTATCAAGGTCAAGTTTCAGGTTGTCATATCTTAAAACACGGGTTCCAGAATTGTTGCTAAGGTAAGGTCGTCTGTTCAGCGCTTTTATCCGTGCGGTCAGCTCGGCAAACTCAAATGGTTTCAAGAGGTAATCGTCGGCGCCTGCATCAAACCCCATTAATTTATCTGAGGTCGTACCAAGTGTGGTCAGCATTAGCACAGGTGTCTGAGGCTTTATTGCTTTAACGGTTTTGCATACATCAAAACCATTGATGCCCGGAATAACAATATCGAGCACGATAACATCAAAGTTTTTTGCAAGCGCCAATTCTTGTCCGGATTTACCATCATATGCGACTTCCACTTCATGCTGAAGTTCTTCCAGGCCCTGACGGATAAAAGAGGATACCTGCTGCTCATCTTCAATAACAAGAACTTTCATTTCGTGTTTGTAAAAAATGTAAAAATATCAGGCAATGAAATCAGCTTTGAAATTAGACATGGAGCGGCACATGGGCAAATCTATTATTTCGCCTGCATATCAAAGGGAATGGGCGTTAAATTAACCTTGTATGTGTAGAAAAATATTGACGTTTTACGAGATAAAATCTATCTTCATGCTTTCGTAATTTATTATGACCCAATCGAGAATCCTTTTTTCCTTCGTGTTATTGTTATGTAGTTTTGCAAATGCACAGAAACCCCTCGTCACGCATATATACACGGCAGATCCATCCGCACATTTTTTTAATAATCGGATTTACATTTATCCCTCTCACGATATTGAAACGGGTACACCACAAAACGATAAAGGCGATCATTTCGACATGAGAGATTACCATGTGCTATCCATGGACAGCATCGGAGGAAAAGTGACTGATCATGGTGTTGCTCTCGACATCAAAAATATCCCATGGGCAAAGAGGCAACTTTGGGCGCCAGACGCGGCATACAACAACGGCAAATATTATTTGTATTTCCCAGTGAAGGATAAAGAGGATATTTTTAGAATCGGTGTCGCTGTAGCGGATAAACCGGAAGGCCCATTCAAGCCTGAACCTAAACCAATACAAGGGAGTTTCAGTATTGACCCGGCGGTGTTTAAGGATACTGACGGCAATCACTATATGTATTTCGGTGGTATTTGGGGCGGCCAATTGCAAAACTGGACAACGGCTAAATACGATGTGAACGGGAAACAACCGGATGATAATGCTCCTGCGATATTGCCTCGTGTTGTGAAGCTGAACAAGGATATGCTCTCATTCACGGAGCCCGTTAAAGAAATTAAAATTGTGGATGATAATGGCAACTTGTTGTTAAGTAAAGATCATGACCGACGATTTTTCGAAGCATGCTGGATGCACAAATTCAACAATCGCTATTATCTCTCTTATTCAACTGGTGATACACATTTTATTTGTTACGCGATTGGGGATTCTCCATATGGACCTTTTACTTATCAAGGTGTTTTACTGAATCCGGTATTAGGCTGGACGAACCATCATTCGATCGTTGAATTTAAAGGTCAGTGGTATTTGTTCTTTCACGACAGTTCACTTTCGGGTGGGAAGACACATCTGCGCAGCGTGAAGGTGACTAAGCTATTTCATAACCCAGACGGCAGCATCAAAACAATGACTGCTGAAAAATAAAACTTCAGAAAAGAGTTTCAATTTCCTGAAGCTCAAATAAAGATTCGATTGTGAGCAGCTAACCGTTGGCAAGTTGTTTCTGCGGCTTTGAAGATACTTTCAGTTTTGAAGCTTTTGATTCTTTTTTGAATTGCTTTC
>CBQWHS010000428.1:0-4466 GCA_967728665.1 uncultured Chryseosolibacter sp.
GTAAGCAAGGACGTTTCCGTCAGAACTTGCTTGGTAAGCGTGTTGACTACTCTGGCCGTTCAGTAATCGTTGTTGGTCCAGAATTGAAACTTCACGAATGTGGTCTTCCGAAAGACATGGCTGCTGAATTATTCAAGCCGTTTATCATTCGTAAGCTAATCGAAAGAGGAATTGTTAAGACCGTTAAGTCTGCAAAGAAAATAGTTGACAGAAAAGATCCAGTGATCTGGGATATTTTGGAAAACGTATTGAAAGGACATCCAGTTCTTTTGAACCGCGCTCCAACACTTCACAGACTTGGTATCCAGGCCTTCCAGCCAAAGCTGATTGAAGGAAAAGCAATCCAGTTACACCCGCTCGTATGTACAGCCTTTAACGCTGACTTTGACGGTGACCAGATGGCTGTTCACGTTCCGCTTGGACAGGAAGCAATTCTTGAAGCTTCGATGTTGATGCTTTCATCACATAACATTCTTAACCCAGCTAACGGAGCACCGATTACAGTTCCTTCACAGGACATGGTATTGGGTCTCTATTACTTGACAAAGGGAAGAAAGAGCACGCCGGAGTTGCCAGTAAAAGGCGAAGGCAAGAAATTCTATTCTGCTGAAGAAGTGATTGTTGCTTACAACGAAGGAAAAGTTTCAAAGCACGCAATTGTTAAAGTTCGGGTGAATGTGAAAGACAAGAAGTCTGGAACAATTTCATACAAGACAATTGAGACAGTTGTTGGTCGCGTATTGTTCAACCAAAACGTACCGGAAGAAGTTGGATTCGTTGATGAGTTATTAACGAAGAAGAAGCTTCAGACGATCATCGCCGATGTATTCAAATATGCTGGTTTGTCGAAGACAGCAAAGTTCCTCGATGATATCAAAGATCTTGGATTCCAGATGGCGTATAAGGGCGGACTTTCAATGGGTCTGAACGATGTGAAGGTTCCAGCTGAAAAAGAAAAGTTAGTTGCTAATGCACAGGAAGAAGTTGATAGTGTATGGAACAACTACATGATGGGTCTTATCACTGACAACGAGCGTTACAACCAGGTTATTGATATCTGGACTCGTACCAATACACTTCTTACCAATACGCTGATGAAGCAGTTGGAAGAAGACAACCAGGGATTCAACTCGATCTATATGATGATGCACTCCGGTGCTCGTGGTTCGAGAGAGCAGATCCGTCAGTTGGGTGGTATGCGAGGTCTGATGGCCAAG
This sequence comes from uncultured Chryseosolibacter sp., assembly GCA_967728665.1. Classification (GTDB taxonomy): domain Bacteria; phylum Bacteroidota; class Bacteroidia; order Cytophagales; family Cyclobacteriaceae; genus Chryseosolibacter. The sequence continues at coordinate 1,218 of CBQWHS010000428.1, forward strand.
CCTCAGAAAAACCTTGCAGGTTCAGTAGGTTCGATTATTGAGAACCCGATCCTTTCAAACTTCAAAGAAGGTTTGGATGTATTGGAATACTTCATCTCAACACACGGTGCGCGTAAAGGTCTTGCCGATACAGCGTTGAAAACTGCGGATGCAGGTTACTTGACACGTAGATTAGTTGACGTTGCTCACGATCTTGTTGTTACGGAAGAAGATTGCGGAACACTTCGTGGATTGAAAGTAACGGCATTGAAAGACAACGAAGATATCGTTGAACCATTGTCAGAAAGAATCGTGGGACGTGTAACAGTTCATGCTGTTTACGATCCATTGACTGAAGATATGATCGTTGATGCTAATCAGGAAATCACTGATGAGATCGCGAAGAAGATCGAAGAAACAAGCATTGAAGAAGTTGAGATTCGTTCACTGTTGACTTGCGAGTCGAAGATTGGTGGTTGTGCGAAATGCTACGGCCGTAATCTTTCAACAGGAAATATGGTTCAAACTGGTGAAGCTGTCGGTGTTATCGCCGCACAGTCAATCGGTGAGCCAGGAACACAGTTGACACTTCGTACTTTCCACGTGGGTGGTACGGCGTCTAACATTGCTGTTGAAGCAAACATCAAAGCGAAATTCCCTGGAATTGTTGAGTTCGAAGGTATTCGTATCATCGAAACAACTGATAACGACAACAACCCGGTTCGTGTGGTAATGGGTCGTACAGGTGAAATCAGAATTGTGGATAGTGAAAAAGGAAGAGTGTTAATTACAAACAACGTTCCTTACGGAGCTTTCTTAAAAGTGAAAGATGGAGCGAAGGTTGAAAAAGGCGATGAGCTTTGTTTCTGGGATCCTTACAATGCGGTAATCCTTTCTGAGTTTGACGGTACTATTGAGTATGAGTCAATCATCGAAGGTGTTACATTCAAAGAAGAGTCCGATGAACAAACTGGTCACCGTGAAAAAGTTATCACTGAAACGAGAGACAAGACTAAGAACCCGGCTATCGTTGTAAAAGGTAAGACTGATACAAAAGGATATAACATTCCGGTAGGCGCTCACTTAGCGGTGGATGCGGGTGAGAAAATTAAAGCCGGACAAGTGTTGGCGAAAATCCCTCGCACAATGGGTAAGTCACGGGATATCACAGGTGGTCTTCCACGTGTAACTGAATTGTTTGAGGCTCGTAACCCTTCTAATCCAGCTGTTGTAAGTGAGATTGATGGTGTGGTAACATACGGTGGTATCAAGCGTGGTAATCGCGAGATTTTCATCGAATCACGTGATGGTGTTCAGAAGCGTTACTTAGTTCCTTTGTCTAAACATATCCTTGTTCAGGACAATGACTTTGTGAAAGCTGGTCAACCATTGTCAGATGGTTCAATCACTCCTTCGGATATCCTATTGATTAAAGGACCTACTGCAGTACAGGAATATCTTGTGAATGAAATCCAGGAAGTATACCGTCTGCAGGGTGTTAAGATCAACGATAAGCACATCGAAGCTATTGTAAGTCAGATGATGCAGAAAGTCGAGATTATCGATCCGGGAGATACTAACTTCTTGCCTGGTGAGTATGTTGACAAGTTTGCGTTCCGTGAAGAAAATGACTTGGTGATTGATAAGAAAGTAGTGATCGAAGCTGGAGATTCTCCAACGTTCAAGCCTGGTCAAATTATCACTGCGCGTGAATTGCGTGATGAGAATTCACAATTGAGAAGAAAAGATCTCAAGTTGGCTGAAGTTCGCGATGCTCTGGCAGCGGTTTCAAGACCTACGCTTCAAGGTATTACACAAGCTTCTTTGAAAACTGAAAGCTGGCTATCAGCAGCATCGTTCCAGGAAACTACGAAGGTGTTAAGTGAAGCAGCGATCCGTGGTAAGACTGACTGGTTGATGGGTATGAAGGAGAATGTGATCGTTGGTCACTTGATCCCTGCAGGTACAGGTCAGCGCAAGTTCAATGAAATTATTGTAACGCATAACGATGAGTACAATGCATTGGTAAGTGCTGAAGCCAGAACCCGCGACCGCGAGAAAGAACTTCAGGATTAATTGAAATTGAAATACTAGTCATTGGCTCATTGGTAACTCCGATGACCAATGACTTTTTACTTTAAGAAAGTGCGCCAGACTTTGCATTTTCGGATCGCAAATAACCGATGCCAATCGATACAAGTTGTTTCTGGTGGCATTATCTGTGACTAATTAACTAGTTGACCTAAACGACTTGATTATGGTAGACGAAAAGAACAAACCTGCACAGCCTCAGCCGCAAAATCAGATTAACATTGAGCTGACCGAAGAAATTGCTGAAGGCATCTATTCTAACCTGGCAATGATCGCGCACTCTAATAGTGAGTTTGTGATTGATTTTATACGTTTGATGCCCGGCGTCCCGAAGGCAAAAGTCAAATCAAGAATTGTTATTACGCCTGAGCACGCAAAACGATTTTTGCTTGCATTAAAAGATAACATTGAGAAATACGAAGCCGCATTCGGTACCATAAAGCGCACCGAAGACCTTCCGAAGTTTCCAATGAATTTTGGAGGAACTGTTGGAGAAGCGTAAACTGGATTGGCGTTCGTTCTTTTGTGCTTTCCAGGTTCAAAAAACCCTTCATTAGGGCTAAAATCAATGGATTACCTCCTAAAATCTTTGAGGAAACCTTTGTAGGCTTCGATTCTTTAAATACCTTTGCAGTCCTAATTTTTAGAGGTTTATAAATTAAGAATATAAATGCCTACCATTCAGCAACTTGTAAGAAAAGGCCGCAAGAAAATGACTTTTAAGTCAAAATCTCCTGCCTTGGATTCCTGCCCGCAACGCAGGGGCGTTTGTACACGCGTGTACACAACAACGCCTAAAAAACCGAATTCGGCTATGCGTAAAGTAGCCAGGGTTCGTTTGACAAACGGAAAAGAAGTTAACGCATACATCCCAGGTGAAGGTCACAATCTTCAGGAGCACTCAATCGTGTTGATTCGCGGTGGTCGTGTTAAAGATCTTCCAGGTGTTCGTTACCACATTATCCGTGGTGCTTTAGACACTGCAGGCGTGAATGGTCGTAAGCAGGGTCGTTCTAAATATGGTGCAAAAAGACCGAAAGCAGGTGCTGCCGCAGCCGCTCCGGCGAAAGGGGCTCCAGCAAAAGGTAAAAAATAATCAGCGTACGTCATGAGAAAGACAAAACCTAAAAAGAGATACTTACTTCCTGATCCAAAGTTTCAGGATACTCTAGTTACAAA
>CBQWHS010000429.1:0-4459 GCA_967728665.1 uncultured Chryseosolibacter sp.
GATTTTAATAAAAGCAAGGCTGCGAAGCTTTTAAAAATCGATAGAAAAACTCTCTACAATAAAATCAAACAATACAAAGACCTGAACAATCAGGAACTTTGATTTTGTTTGAACGTGCGCGATGAATGAGAACATTAATTTTTTAAATTTCTTTTACAATACTGGAAAATCTACTGAGGAATCATACCCCTCACAAATTGTTGATTTTTTCCCAGCATTGGTATTTGTCTACGATCTTGAGCATGAGAAGGTAAGTTTTTCCAACCGTAAATTCTCAAGCTATTTTGGGCTTAATGCCTTTGATCGGAAGGATCGGGAAAATTTGCTGTCCAGATTGTTTGAGCCGGAGGATTGGCAACATATAAATGAAGATCTGGCAAAATTTATTTTGCTGAACGAAGATGAGATGCTATCGTTTTGCAGCCGACTCAAATCGAAACAAGGAACTTCAGAGCTTTTCAAGGTCATGACAACGGTGTTGAGACGTGATTATCTGGGAAAAGCTTCCTCTCTCTTATTTATTTGCCAGGATATCATCAGGGATATTAAAATCAATGGTGATTCACAATCCCGGAAAAAATTATTTGACGAAACTGAAGAGTTGCTTCACTTCGGGACTTGGACTTTTTTTGTTGATGAAGACATTATGGAGTGGTCTTCAGGCCTGTCTTTGATGTTGGGTTATGAGAAATCGCCGCAAGTGACCACACAAATGATGTTCATAAGTCATATCGCAGATTATGATAAGGAAGTTTTCGAGAGATGTATTGGAAAGGCAATTGAGGAGAAAGCTGATTTTGAGATAGAAGTTTCGGTTCGAACAAGATCCGGGGAGGAGAAAATTTTCCTGACGCAAGGAGAGGTTAATGTGAATTCGAAAAATGTTGTTGAGCACATTGTCGGAATCACCAGGGATGTTACTGACCTCCGTAAATCTGAACGCCAGCAGGACCACGCCATTCGCGAGTTAAATCGATCTAATCAAGAATTGGAAGAGTTCGCCTATGTGGCATCGCACGATATGCAGGAACCACTTCGTAAAATTTCGATGTTTGGCGAGCGCTTGCATGATAAGTTAAAAGGTAAACTTGATAATGAAAGTGAATTGTATCTGAAACGCATCATGAGTTCGGCCACTAACATGAAAGGTCTGATCGACCACTTGTTGGAATTTTCGCGGACTAACCGCAGGTCAAATAATGTTGTTGCTTGTGACTTAAACAACTTGTTGGTGCAGGTGTTGGCAGACCTTGATCTTAAGATTGAGGAATCGAAAAGTGTGATTAAGATAGAAGAAAAACTTCCTGTGCTTGAAGCTTCGGCTGCGGAGTTGGCTCAACTGTTCACAAATCTGTTGTCTAACGCCATCAAATTCAGAAAACCTGATTGCCATCCTGTTATCAATATAGCAGTTCGTGAATTAACCAAGGACGAAAAACTTCAAATGAAGTTGAAGGCGGATCGTATCTTTTATCGTTTTGACGTTAACGACAATGGTATTGGCTTCGAACAGGAATACGCCGATAGGATCTTTCTTATTTTCCAACGTTTAAATGGCAAGTCTGAATTTCCGGGTTCGGGAATCGGTCTTGCTATCTGTAAAAAAATTGTTGATAATCACAGCGGAATTATTTTCGCAGCCAGTGAACCAGGGCAAGGGTCAACGTTCACCGTAATCCTTCCCGAAAAGCAAATCTGAATGTACGATACGTCGAAGCAAGTTCGCATTTTGATCATTGATGATGATGAAGACGACTTCATTCTCACGAGTGGTTATTTGAATGCAATCGAAGATCGAAAGCTGGATATACAATGGTGCTATAATTATCGGGCAGCACTCGAGCTCATTGCGAAGAAAGCATTTGATCTGTATCTTGTTGACTACAGGCTTGGCGCGAAAACCGGTCTTGACCTTTTGAAAGAGGCGATGCTAATGAATTGTGAAGAGCCGATAATTCTTCTAACGGGCAAGGGCAATCCAAATATCGACAAGCAAGCCATGCAAATGGGAGCCGTTGACTACCTGGTGAAATCTGAACTCACTACGGAAAAGCTTGAGCGGTGTATTCGTTATTCCCTGGAACGTGCGGCCTCAACGAAAGCGTTGCGGGCGAACGAAAAAAAATATCGCAACATTTTTGAGAAATCGAAAGAAGCGGTCTTTACGACTGATCAAACCCTTCTTTTCAAAGATGTTAATCCGGCAATGTCGAGACTCGCAGCTTGTGAAAAAAATCAACTGCTGCAAATGAACTTGTATCAACTCATCGATCATGAGTCAACGCGAAATGCGATTCGAGAACAATTGTTATCCAATGGCGATGTCACCGATGTTGAAGTGGAGATCATGAGTGTAAAAGGACGGAAACGTTATTGCATCTTGAACCTTTCACTTGAACGTGACAACAATAATGATTTATATGTTCAGGGAATTCTTCATGATATAACAAATCAAAAGAAGAATGAGAGAGCCACATTGTTAGCGGAGAAATTGGCAGCCACGGGACGTCTTGTTCGTACACTAGCGCATGAAGTCAGAAATCCGCTAAGCAATATTCATATGTCGCTGGAGCAACTTACGTCATTAACGAAGAATGAGGACCGAATTTATCTCGACATTATAGATCGAAATGGAAAACGCATTAATGATTTGATCACTGAACTACTGACGTCCTCTAAGCCAACGGAAATGGCGATGGAAAAAATTCCACTTCAGTCAGTAATCGACGATGCGATCAGTGCTGCTTTAGATCGCCTTACGCTGAAGCAAATTAAATTGAAGTTATCTTATCCGGATACTCCGTGTTACATTCGTGGAGACAAAGGGAAACTTAAAATAGCTTTTCTCAATTTGATCATCAATGCAATTGAAGCCATTAATCACAAGAATGGTGAACTGTTGCTTTCCGTTTCATGTACGGAAGAAAACACGTTTGTGGAGGTAGCGGACAACGGTTGCGGCATCCCTTCTGAAAATCTGTCCAAACTGTTTGAGCCCTACTTCACATCCAAACGAAATGGAATTGGATTGGGTTTGGCATCTACGCTAAACATTGTACAAGCTCACAACGCAACAATTGAAGTCAAGTCGAAAGTGAACATTGGAACATCTTTCATTGTAGCCTTTAATAATTAAAAAAGGCTACCGTTTGCGAGTAGCCTTTTTTGTCGGTGAACACAGATTTGGTTGCTTTTATCTGTATTCTATATATACACCGGAAGGCTTACGGGCTTTCCAGGAACTGTCATCATTGACAATGAATTAAAACCATGCCATTGTTCCAATCCGAGACTAGAAGTTATGATTGCGGATTTTTGTTTACACCAAATTTAATTTACGGGCGTTTTCTGCTCAACTTCTTCTGAGTCATCTCCGATATTTTTATACGGTTCTATTTTCTTAAGATTTGAATCTCCTTCTTTTTCATCTTCAGCCACAGGTGTATCGGAGGATTCACTTTCGTTAGTTGGCATTCGTTGCTCGTCTTGATTGGTCGTCAACGGTCTTTTCCATTCACCTGAGGGCTTGCTTTTCTCGTCCTGTTCACGTGAACGTTGCTCTTGCGCACTTGCGGATCCTGAACCTTGATTTGCAACGGGATCATGTTTACGCTCAAACGCATCTCCTTTTTTATTCAGTTGCTTTGCGCCCGAACGTTGTTGCTTCGTTATCGACTGCTTTTTACTTTTATTTTTTTCCATAATCCACTGGTTTTAATTTTGACTACCAGCAAAAAATAATACCTCTTCCGAATCATCGAAAGAGGCATTCAACCTACATCCGAGGACTTCGTGAGTAGTTATGATACCTTTTCTCTTACTTTATTGAAACGGTCACTGGCTTCGTTTGCCACGTTCTCACCTTCACTTGTTGCTTTGTTTTGAAAATTCTGAAGTTGTTCTTTGCCTTGCGCGAGCAAATCACTTAGCTGCGTTGCCCAGTCGCCAGTTGTTTCAGAAATTTTTCTTCTTAAGTCGCTTCCTTTTTCTGGAGCTACCAACATTCCGATAATTGCACCAGCGGCTGCTGCGCCGATAATTGCTAGGAGTACTTTGCCTGTTGAGTTCATAAATTTATTTCTTTATGGTTTGTTTTATCATTCGTTACGCTCATTAAAAAATTATACCCGCTGCTGCCAGGTTGATAAAAAATCCGAGAATTTCGTGACTGGAATAATTTTTTTTTGACGCGTTTTAAAACTGTTTGGAATCAGATCCGAACATAAGAGGAAGCAGGCAATGGAAAAGAAGAAGGTAGTGATAATAGATGATGAAGAGGATCTCTGCCATCTGATGAAAACATATCTCGCAAAATTGAATTATGATGTATTCCTTGCTAATACGCTTGGTTCGGGAATGAAATTGATTAAGCAGGTGATACCTGATGTGTTGTTCATCGACAACAATTTACCGGACGGGCTGGGGTGGGATAAAATGAATTATCTTGTTGAGCATTATC
>CBQWHS010000430.1:0-4454 GCA_967728665.1 uncultured Chryseosolibacter sp.
AATAATGTTGATGCGTAGACAAATCCGAATAACGGGCAAAGGTAAAGCCACAGTGAAGCCTTTACAGGGTCGGTATTGATGAGGCGAAGCCAAAGTTGAATCGCCAGTATCGAAACCGGAATTACCAACCATGTTAGCGATAACCAAAATCTCAAGTCAAAATAATTTTCTTCTCTGTGAAGCATTATTGTGAATGGGACGAGAAACACTCCACCAAACAACGCTTGCCATCCATTGATAGAGATCCTCGGCAATTCCCACTTTACGGCTGCATAATAAACAGCACCGATTGAATATGCGATCATGCTAATTCCCAGTAAGAGCAATCCTAATATTGTTGCATGACTATCCATCAGCAGTGGATAGGACGCAATCGCGACTCCTAAAATTCCCAAAATAATGCTGAACCATTCTGTCATCATCACCGTACGTCTCATCCAAGTAGCTGAAAATATGCTGATGAAAAGTGGATTCAAAGCAACGGCCAATGTGGTGATTCCCGGACTTACTTGCTGAAGGGCAAAAACAAAAATGCCGAGATACAGCGTTGTATTTAATAAACCGAATATTGCCAGTTGAAGCCATTCTTTTTTTGCGGGGAATTTTTTCTGTTGAAATAAAAATCCAACTAGAAGCAAGAGGGTTCCCGCAAGTAGGAAGCGAATGTTAAACAATACAAGAGGTTCAACGGAAAACAAACCAAACTTCCCCGCAACAGAAGCCGAAGCCCAAAACATCGAAAATATAATTCCGGAAAAAATGAACGATAGATTTTTATTCATTCGGTAGTAAACAACTTTCGAAAGCTATATAATCTGTTGAATATTGGATTACTTTCGGAAAAATTTGTGACATGAAAGCTTACATAATTGTCGACGTTAAGATCACTGATCCTTCTCGATACGAAGACTATAAAAAGTTAACGCCGGGATCGTTGATTCCGTTTGACGGAAAGTTTATTGTTCGCGGTGGACGGACAGAAACTCTGGAAGGCGAATGGAACCCTGGACGAATTGTAGTGCTGGAATTTCCTTCGATGGAAAAAGCAAAAGCATGGTGGTCATCCGCAGGATATGCTCCAGCAAAAGCGATTCGCCAGTCGGCGTCCGATACGAAAATGATTATTGTCGAAGGATTCTGAGAATCCAGCGTAGAATGTCCCGGATAATTTAAAAAGTTGGAAGTGTTAGTAATTTTCGATCAAGTTTTTGACCGTACCAATCTTCGTATTTCATAACGCCATCCCTGAGAACGCGGCACTTTTGACAAAGGGACGCCGGTTTATCATGAATTCGATTTTGCGGAGATATTAACAATCGAAGGAAATTGTTTTGTTGATGTAGGTCGGCATAAGATTTTTGCCGCTATCCTTTTGTCCGTGAACGGCATGATATTTTTCGTGATTGGACAACTAAACAATATACCTATGAATAAATATTTTTTTCAAGTCATGATTGCTGTCGGCGCATCAATCACGATGATGTCATGTGAATCTAAAAAAAATTATGACAATACCGAGGTAGCCAAAGAACAAAATGATAGCAGCGCTACAACGAAAGAAGAGAAGAAAGATGCAGAGTGGGCAGTAGAGGTAGCTGATGGCGGAATGTTTGAAGTACAGACCGCTACACTGGCGTTGACAAAAGCGACTTCGCCTGAAGTTAAAAAATTCGCGCAGATGATGGTTGACGATCATACAAAAGCAAACAACGAATTAAAGTCGATGGCGAGCAAAAAGGGAATTGCTTTGCCTGACGTAATGAGCGAAAAGTGCCAGAAAAATTATTATGACCTTGACCAAAAAGACAAAAAGGATTTTGACAAGGATTATATCGATCTGATGGTGAACGATCACAATGAAGACGTGGACAAATTTGAAAAAGAAGCGAACCAAGGTGAGGATGCAGATTTAAAATCATGGGCTTCAAGTACACTTGCTACTTTAAGGCACCATGATGAAGAAGCGAAACGTTTGCAAGACGTTCTTAAGGATAAAAAGAAATAGTTCGATAAACATAATGACGAAGGCCCTTGACCGGGCCTTTTCTTTAGGCACGATTTGTGACTAACGTGCTAAGAAATTTGAGGAGGGAAGTGTGCGGAAAGAAATCTATTTCATTGCTCTTGTTCTAATATGCATAGCATGTTCGCCTGCGTCAAAGGTGCCATCGCAGGAAATTCGAAGTGATAAAGCTGTTTCAAGTTCACCTGGGCCCGGTTGGGTTTGGGATCCTGAGTATTATGTCTACAATGGAAAACACTACAGGTTCGTCCGTGGACATTACAGAAAGATTTTATCCAGAAGAAAATATTTTCAGCGTTCGTTGGAAGGCTACTCGACTAAACGTAGGAGAGGTGTGAACCGGGCGTCATGACCAATGGCATAATATTTCATATCTCTTCTTAAAAAACGTTATGAGATATAAATTCTTATTTGCGGCCTGGCTGATTGGCGGATCTTTGTTTGCGCAGGACTCTCTTAAGCACAGACCAATTGCTGCTGACACAACAGGCGTTGAGCAAAAACCAACGGTAGTTCCAAAGGCAACTTCGCCTGCAAGACAGGCAAATGAATATCGTGAAGAAGATCGGTCATTGATTCAGCCCGATCAGCTGCCAGTAATTTTAAAAGAGACGCTGAAAGATCCTCGGTATTCCGGATGGGAGAATTCATCTGTTTACCAGGATCGCATTACAGGTGATTATATGATTGAAATTAAAAATGGTAGCGAGTCCAGCAGGACTTACCGTTTTGACAAGGCGGGAAAACTTATTGAAGATCCGAACAAACCTAAACCCAAAGACTAGTTGGAAGCGAATTCTATTTGAAGTGATACAGCAAAACTACGGTTGCCGTAAAAGCAGGCTTCGGGCTGTCTTTGATTTCAAGAATAGCATCAAGTCCTGTCTTGGCAATGCCTCGTAAATTAACTAACGATGCAAGCTTTACGCGAAGGCGAACTTCGCTGTCTACAATTACAGGCTGATTGAATTTAAGGTCTTCTATGCCGTAATTGATTAACATTTTTATGTTTTGAATTTCGGCGATCTGGTTCCAAAGATAAGGCACCATCGACACTGCCAGATAGCCATGCGCAATTGTTTTCTTGAATGGACTTTCCGTTTCAGCCCGTTTTGCGTCAACATGTATCCATTGATGATCCAGCGTTGCATCTGCAAATTGGTTTATTCTAGGCTGGTCGACTTTTACATATTCTGAAACACCTAACTCTTTTCCTAAATACGTTTCAAATTCTGCAAAACTTCCGATAACAACTTTGGCCATGGTTTTGGTTTAGGCTCTAAAAATACTTTCTTGATTATCATTAACAAACGAAAGTTCAGTTTTTAATAATGCCCGTGAGGGAAATTCTTTGTACACACAGGTCGAACGCATTTTTCATGGCGTAATCTTCGGATACTCCACCATCGGCAAGTGCTATCAATTCGTGAATGTTATGCTGTTGCAGCTCTTCTTGTGACAATTCGCTTCTTCCACAACAAAGAATCAAGCGCTTTTTCGAAGCATTGGCAAGTTTTGAAACCTCTCCGACTACTTTTCCATAGAAACTTTGTGAATCGACTTTTCCTTCACCTGTTATTATAATATCCGCTTGGTGAATTTTTTCCGTGAGCTGTGTCAGATTAACCATGTAGGAGATTCCGGAAGTGTGAGCTGCGTTTAAAAAAACTTTAGCCCCAGCGCCAAGCCCACCCGCAGCGCCAGCTCCAGGAAAATCCGCGTCCTTTCCAAATAGGCGTTTCACAACGTTGGCAAAATTTATCAAACCTTCATTGAGTGTTTGCACTTCCACGTTTGTTGCTCCTTTTTGCGGGCCATAAACATATGCTGCCCCTGTTGGTCCATACAACGGGTTATCGACATCGGACAAAACAACAACCTCAATGTCATTTAATATTTCTTTAAAAGATGTTGTCTGAATATCATCAAGATGGATCAGACTTTCGCCGATAGGCTTAAGCGGATTTTTATTCCGATCGAAAAATTCAAAACCTAACGCAGACGCCATTCCGATTCCGGCATCATTTGTTGCACTTCCTCCAATACCCAAAATTACACGATGGGCTCCTCGTAAAATTGCGTCTTTGATCAGTTCCCCTGTTCCTAACGAAGTTGTATAGAGTGGATTTCTCTTTTCTTTTTCGATCAATTGTAAACCCGATGCTTTGGCCATTTCAATGAAGGCCGTTGATCCATCAGCGGAAATAGCATACGCTGCCGAAATTTTTCTGAACAATGGATCATGAACAACGGTTTGAATTATTCGTGCATTAAAATGTTTAAGCAAGATTTCGAATGTGCCGTCTCCGCCATCTGCCAATGGAATTTTTTCAATGTTGAGATTCCTCGGAGAAGATTTTCGTAATCCATTTTCGATTGCGTCACAAACTTCAAAGGCCGTGAGCGACCCTTTAAACTTGTCAGGACAGAT
>CBQWHS010000431.1:0-4437 GCA_967728665.1 uncultured Chryseosolibacter sp.
CAAGAACATTAAATGTTTCATACCCTGATAGAATGGAAATTCAAATTTAATGCAAATCAGTTAAAGACTGTTCATGCAGTTTTCTCAGAACAAAACTCCCCCTGTGTTATTGAATTACTTTTTCCAATTCTTCCAGTAAACGAAGTTGATTCTCAGCGCGAACCAGGTTTTGTCCGGGGTAAGTTGTATGATAATAAACATCGCCATTGAGAAAATCCGTAAGCATGCGAAGAGCCATGATATAGGTCATCATTAATCCTGCAAAAGGAATCGCTTTTTTTTCTTCGACGGAAAGTTCATCGTTCATCTGACTTAAATAACCTTCAGCAACGGCATCATAAATTTCTCTTCTTACGCGCACTTTAGATAGGTCTTTTTCCTCTTCGTCTACCGGGCTCACGAAAGTTCTGAACATGTCACCGATGTCGTAAATAAAATAGCCGGGCATGAGCGTGTCCAGATCAATGGCACAAATAGCTTTGCGCGATTCAGAATTAAAAAGAATGTTGTTGATTTTAGTATCGTTGTGCGTGATGCGAAGTTGTAATGAACCAGTGGAGATAAGATCCACATACTGGTTGACGAGGTAACTAAAATGCTTGGCTTTTGTAATAGCACCGGCAGCTTTTTCAATACGATCAGAACTTGCGCTCGTCAGTGCCGTTTTGAATTGATCGTTTCTCCAGGTCAAATCATGAAATCGGGGAATTGTTTCTTCAAATAGTCTTGTGTCGATCCCCGCCAGTCTTTTTGTTAGTCGCGCAAATTCAGAAGCAGCGCTTTTCGCTTGTTCTTTGTTGTCGACTTTATCAACCGTGAATGTATTTTCAAAATATGGAAATAATCGCCACGGATATCCTTCTGCATCGTAGGCCATTTGTTCGCCACGATGTGTGGCAACTGGTGTCAAGAATAAAAACGAAGAATCTATTTTTTTTAAATAAGTCGCGGCTGCGTTGATGTTGGATGCAATGATCTCAGGTTTCTTAAAAACATTTTTGTTGACACGCTGTAAGACGAAACTTTTGTCGCCTTCAATTTTGAATGTGTAATGAATATGTCCCGAGCCAATCGCCTTCACTGCAACGGAATTTGCATCAAGGTTGTAATGCTGTAAAATCTGGGGAATTGTTTTCCCTACCGTTGAAGTCATCAAACCAAAAATAGAGAATTTAAATAATCAGTCCATTAACTCCAAAGCTTGTCCGGATACATTCCCTGTTTGATAAGGGCCTTGATCTGATTCGATACTGCTTCTTTATCCTCTTTGTAAGTAACGCCAAACCAAATGTCGCCACCGCCAAGTACTTTGATTTTTCCTTTATTCTGACGGATCAAGTCGTTCGCGATTAACGGAATGTAAAATTCAGCTTTTATGTTTTGATGATTATTCTTCAGGAAATCCAAGAACCCGTTTGATGCAAACTCAAAAATACTTGGCTGAAATCCCCAAAAATTCATTGACGTTGGCGCATCCGGACTTAGGATCAAGTCTCCATCTTTTTCTTTCGCAATGATCTTTCTGTTTTCAATCACTATGGTTGTTCTCTCCACAACAGTAGTAAGATTTCCTTCTTTATCGGTTTCACCCACACCACGCGAAACACTTCCATGTTCAGACAAAACATTTTTCAATGTGTATCCGACCATCGCATGTGAGTTCGTTTTATCCTCAGTGAAGAATTTAGCAATCGATGCAAATGAATTTTTTCCGTAAAAATCATCAGCGTTAATGACCACGAACGGCTCATTGATTACACCTTTCGCACAAAGCACAGCATGTCCAGTTCCCCAGGGTTTAACACGTTCGGGGTTTTTATATTCAGCGGGGATCAGCTTATCGAGAGATTGAATAACAAAATCGACTTCAATTTTTCCCTTTACTTTCAAAGCGAATTTTTCTTTAACGGCTTCGAGAATTTCTTCACGAACGATGAACACCACCTTTGTGAATCCCGCGCGAATGGCATCATATAAAGAGTAATCCATAATGGTTTCTCCATTCGGTCCGAACCCATCAATCTGCTTAATTCCGCCGTAGCGGCTTCCAATTCCCGCAGCCAGCACTAATAAGGTCAGTTTTTTTTGTGTGTTATTTGGTGTGTCCATTTTCATTTCCGTATTTTCGACAAGTGTTTGCGCAAACATCTGATGTTTTAAGCGAATTCTGCTCTTACGGCCACAAAAATAAACTTTTAAACCAAACCGTGTGCGTAGCCGCACATGCTTCTAAAAAGCTACCATGAACCAAACCGCTTCTCCCAGCACGACCCAGCAAAAATCGTATGCCCTTCCCATGATCATCATCGGGGCATTGTTCTTCATATTCGGATTTGTGACTTGGCTAAATAGTGTGCTGATACCTTTTCTAAGGCAAGCATGTGAACTCACTGACTTTCAGGCATATTTTGTCACGTTCGCTTTTTACATTTCCTATTTTGTTATGGCGATTCCGTCATCAATGATTTTGAAGAAGACCGGATACGCGAAAGGCATGTCAATCGGATTAGCAATAATGGCAGTCGGTTCCTTGATCTTTATTCCAGGGGCGTTGAGCCGATCTTATCCTCTCTTTCTGATTGGTTTATTTATTCAGGCAACAGGTATGACCTTGCTGCAAACTGCTTCCAATCCATATATTACAATCCTCGGCCCGATTGAAAGCGCTGCAAAAAGAATAAGCATTGTCGGAATATGCAATAAGATTGCAGGGATGACGGGAATTTTAATATTGGTGCGATTGCTTTTCAGCGATACAAAATCCGTCACTGAACGCATCAGCTTATTAACAGGTGAAGCGCTTTCCGCCGAACTTGACGCGCTTGCCTCGCGCGTAATTGTTCCGTACTTGATTATGGCCCTCGTTCTCGTCGGCTTGTCACTGATGATCTTGAAAGCAAATCTTCCGGAAGTGAACCAAGAAGAACTGGCTTCAGACAGTGATGATTCCAAAAAAGAAAAGGCATCCCTATTTGATTATCCTCATCTAATATTGGGTGTCATCTGTATCTTCGCTTATGTTGGTGTTGAAGTTATTGCAATTGACACAATTGGGCTATATGGTCAATTCATGGGTTTTGATTTGAACACTGCCAGTCAGTTTGGAATATTTTCCCTTACAGCATTAACCGTTGGATATCTCTTAGGAATTGTCGTCATACCAAAATATTTAAAGCAAAGAAATGCGTTAGTGATGAGCGCTGTGTTAGGATTTATATTTACCATAGGAGCGCTTATTACAACTGGCGTAACTTCGATAGCGTTGGTTGTCCTTTTAAGCTTTGCCCATTCTCTCATGTGGCCATCAATCTGGCCGCTGGCAATCGACAAACTAGGAAAGTTCACTAAGACAGGATCGGCACTACTTATTATGGGAATTTGTGGAGGCGCTATTCTTCCGCTTGTGTATGGTGCCCTAGCTGATAGTTCGAATCGGCAGAGCGCATACTGGATCCTGCTTCCATGTTACGTTTATATTTTATTTTTTGCGGTCAAAGGGTTCAAGGTCGGGAGAACCTCCTGACGTTGTTACTTCAACAGCTCGTTTAATTTTTGAGATACGAAATGTTCGCGTGTTTCGTAATTTCCACTTACAACGAGAAATGGTATGTGCCTTTTTTGAAGCTCATTTTTAAATACTTGAAACATGCGTTCACGCTGGTTGCCAAGATCTCGCAATTCATCAGCGACCCATTCAACATCTATGTCGAATAGGAAATACAAATCGAATTTTACTTTCTTTTCGAGATCGTAGACAATTTGCGGCACTGTATTCAAATAATGCTGTGAATATATTTCTGTAGTGATAGCATCGGTGTCGCAAAGCAAAAGCTTGTTTGCAATTTTTGTTGCATCCTGAATGCGCTTGTAATGTTCAATGGCAATGCGCGAAATGTCCTCGGGTGTGAAAACATTAGAAGTAACAAACTCGCGCGCAACTTCGGGAACAAACTGAGTCGCAAATTTTTCTGCCATTTTTTTTGCCATTGTTGATTTGCCTGTACTCTCCGGGCCATAAAAACAAATTTTCTTAACGAAATACGGTCGCACTTCTTTTGGAAGAAACTGCCAATATTGAAAGGGATGTTCACGAATTAGTGTTGCTGAAACTGGAAAATATTTTCGGGATAAATCGAACTCCACGTGTGTAGCTCCAAGATGTCGTGCAAAAGGTTCTCCATAAGATTCGGAGCTAAATACTTTATTGATTGGTGGATACCGCGTAGAAATGAATTCCGCCCAACGTTTGGTACGTGCATCTAGCTCCAGTGTTTCGTCATCAAAATTATCCTCGATTTTTTCGATTTTGATTGAACTGAAGGTTTTGAAAATTTCTTTAAGCCAGTTAAAACGTAATGATTCGTCAATCGGATCATTGGGCTTATAACTCATCGACACAATCAATTCATCACAGTGGGCAGCTGCAAATTCGATTAA
>CBQWHS010000432.1:0-4432 GCA_967728665.1 uncultured Chryseosolibacter sp.
TTGGTATGTTAGGTGCAGGACGACTGATCGATAAACTTGGAACAAAGCTCGGATATTTAATAGCAACATTTTTGTGGAGTCTTGCAGCTATAGGACATGCGTTCGTAACCGGAACACTTGGATTCATTGTGGCAAGAGCAGGACTTGGATTAACTGAATCAGGAAACTTTCCAGCTGCAATTAAAAGTACCGCCGAGTGGTTTCCAAAAAAGGAGAGAGCTCTCGCCACCGGCATTTTTAATTCAGGAACAAATGTGGGAGCAATCGTTGCTCCTTTGTCTGTTCCTTTTATTGCAGCCGAATGGGGTTGGAAGTGGGCCTTTATTATCACTGGATCCTTTGGATTTATCTGGATGGTGCTTTGGATAATTTTCTACGACACTCCAGCTAAGCTAAAGCATAAGGTGTCTGCATCCGAACTGGAATATATTAACAGTGATACGGAAAGTGCGGTGATTGAGAACGAGCCAAAAATTCCGTGGTTCACATTGTTGAAGTTTCGTCAGACATGGGCATTTGTGTTAGGTAAATTTCTTACTGATCCAATCTGGTGGTTTTATCTTTTCTGGTTGCCAGATTTTTTGGAAAGTCAATATGGATTAAAAGGCACGGCTGTCTCATTGCCGGTTGCCGTTGTTTATATTATTTCAACGTTCGGTAGTATTGGTGGTGGATGGCTTCCGTTATTTTTTATCAGGAACGGTTGGTCTGTCTTTAGAGCTCGCAAAACCTCAATGTTGGTTTATGCTTTCCTGGTGATCCCTGTTTTCTTTGCCCAGGTTCTTGGTGACACAAGTATGTGGTATGCAGTCTTGATCATCGGTCTTGGAACATCAGCCCACCAGGCTTGGAGTGCCAATATTTTCACAACGGTTTCTGATATGTTTCCGAAACGCGCGGTCGGTTCTGTGATTGGTATCGGAGGAATGTTTGGTGGCATCGGAGGAATTCTATTGACGTTGCTTGTTCAAAAGAACATGTTCGTTTATTACCGATCCATCGGACAGATTGAAGTGGCCTATTACATAATGTTTGCGATCTGCGCGTCAACCTATTTGCTGGCGTGGTTGATCATGCATTTCCTGGTGCCAAGAATGGAACCCATCAAACTGGATGAGTAACAACTGCAGATATTCACGACGAGGCTTTGAAATTTAGAACTGAAATAAGAAGAGCTAAAAGGTAAGTCGAACTCCTGTTCCAAATTTCAAAATTTCCCAGAGACTGGAATTGCGTGTGTCGCGAATGAAATTCAGAAAATGAGGTTCGTTGGTGTTTACTTCAAGATAGCCGCTGACAGATTTAAATCGCTGGCCTTCCTTGAACTCATACGTCACGACGTTCTCGAGTGCAACACGCGCATCCAACCCATGCCGCCACCATGCGCTTTTAATTTTACTTACCTCATCAGGAGGTGTTTCAAGCGAGGTCTTGCCAGCGACATAGCTTGCGATAACACCGAAATCCACGGGACTCCACTTAACGCGGTTCCATACCGTCATCGTGATGGGCCGAAAGAAAAATTTTATGGACGCAACGTGCAAAGCAGATCCGGATCGTTGTGGAACAAATCCATAATGTCCGCTAACGCGAGTTTTGGTTTTAAAAGCATAGTATCCCAATCCAACGCTATATTCACCGAGGCTGCCCGATAATTGGGTCCCAACGAAATCAGGGAGAATTTTTTTTTGACTGAGGCTACTGCTACAAAAAGATGTCAGCATGACAACAGTCAACAGCCAATGGCTCCGCTTGTCAAATGAAATGCGGTTATTCTGTTTGTAAAATCTATCCATGAGTATTTTTCTGCGAGGACAGAGAAAAAAATAATGCCTCCGATCAAATACTTTAACTATGGAATCAACTAAATGTTGTCTGAAAAGTTTGAATTAAAATCCCCTTAAGACGGGGTGACGATCGACTTCAGTTTTTCTTTCGTCACAGGTTTTTGTATGTAAGCTTTTATATCTGGCAGCGATTTGGCCTTATTGATGTCTTTCAGGTGGCCAGATGAACTGATAACGTATATATCAACAGTCTTGGCCAGTTGACCCTTTATTTTTCCGTACTCTTCAATAAAATCCCAGGCATCCATGTCCGGCATATAAATATCCAGCAGAATTACATCCGGCAGATGCTCAAGAGATTCATTATGTTGAATTAAATATTCCACCGCACCTCTTGCCTTGTCGTAGATGGTAATGATATCGGCAAGTTCTCCAAGCTCCGCCAATCGTTTGATATAGAATGAAGCCATCGGATCATCATCGATAATCCAAAGGTTTCGAATTTTTGTAGACATGTAGGTAGTTCTCCGCTGCTCCTTAAATTCCGGCAAGCAGCTTAAGCAGCAATTAAATTAATAATTGCCAGCTATAATATGGAATCATTCACGAATTCTTACGCCAAAAAAATTATCGGTTGTTCGCCTAAGGTTAAGTTTTTTCTGCTAAGACAACAAAATCAGACTTCGAAAACATAAAAGGGGCATTTATACCCGGCTTTCAGGAGTATTTGTTTTGCTACGTTGAAGACTCTAACTCCTGAACTGGTCCGGCCTTCGAGCGTTCCAATATGTGCATGGCCATGAAATGCGGCAACGACTTCTCTGCGATTTAGCGGCTCAGATAGCCTTGAACAGCCCAAAAATGGATAAATAGCTTCTGGTTCTCCTATCACCGTTTCTTTAATTGGACTGTAATGCATGATCGCAATCTTCTTCGTTACTTTTTCATGATCAGCATCCAACCTTGCAAGAGCCCGATCAAGACGCAATGCTTCGTCAACCGCCTCTTGCACAAACGCTTTCATGGCACCTTCCCCAAACATTGATAACATGTTATTATCAAAACCACCGCCAAACCCTTTCACTCCGGCAAAGCCAACATCCCCGATCACAACGGCCTCGCCATCGAGAATGTGAATGTTTTCTTTTTGAACAATCTGGCGAATCAACTTATGACGACCTTTTTCAAAATCGTGATTCCCCAGCACTGCTACCACGGGCACGCTACACGCCCGAAGCTCCTCAGATAAAATCTGAGCTTCGCCTTCATCGCCGGTGTCAGTAAGATCTCCACAGATCAGAAAAATATCAGCCTGTTTGGACACTTCTTTGAAATATTCCTGCCACTTTCCTTTATCTGTTTCGCGGACATGGATGTCGCCGACCGCTGCAATGCGCATTTTTTTAACCTCAGGCTCCATGAATCAAATGGTTTTGATCGTATAAGATTTATAATCCCATTCCTTGACATCAATGGAATATTGTGTGTTGTCGATGATAGGGCCGCGGCAGACTCGCACAACGGTCGGAGGCAAATCATACTGGCCCTTAGCGCGATCCATCAGCTCGTCAAAAAGCCATTTTGGAATGATGTCATGAAAGTCGGAGGGATAAACAAACTGGAACAAAATTAAATGTGCAAGTAGCAAATGCCAATGTGGATCAAGTCGCGATAAAAGCCTCGCCCAGTCCAGCTTCTTTCCATACTTCAACAAGACATGGTTGATGTCAGCGCCATCGTAGCGTTCGCGATTTTGTACAAATGCCTTGCACCAGATCAGTTCTTCTGCAGGTAAGAATTTTACCGGCATACTACAGAACTCGCCCTTGCCACTGTGTAAAAACCAGGAATCATCGACCGTGCAGATGTTATTCACAGAGTTGAAAATCAAGTCAATAAAATACTCGCCTTTGAAAATTTTCGCCAGCCATCGCACATCAGTCAATTCGGTTTTATAGCCCTTCTTGCCGAAGTGTATCATGATCTTTGAGTAATCACTTGCTTTGCAGAATACGTCAAGGTCTTTGGTGTCGCGATAAATGCCCGTATAGTGAAATGTTGCGAATGCTCCGCCCAGCATGAAATCACATCCGGATTCTTCGAGTAATTCAAGCGCCTCGCAATAAAAGGCATGGGCTTCTCTTTTCTGTTCTTCTGTTACCACCATCAAAAGCAACGGGGTAAAAGAATATGCCAGCAAAAAAGTTGAGACGAAGCGACCTTACTAATGAATTGTGTACACTAACAACGGTCTTGTACGTTGTGGAGAAATTTGCAGTCGCCAATATGAAAGTACACCCGACTTTTTAAGACTGACAGAAGACCGAGTTTCGCGAAGCTGACCATGAACATCAAAAAGATTCGTTGTCTTGATTCTTCCGTTCCTTGAAAAGGTAGTGTATGCTGCGCCTTGCCAGTAACTAAAGCTCGACTCAATTGAAGATCCATAAAAATTGACAAACAGCGGAGTAGTCCGGTTCCAACGGAGGTCGGGAGTTGTATTGTGAAATCGCAAAAAATTAAAGATGCGTACATGAGACTCTTTTATCTGCCCGAAGGAACAAACTGAGCAAAAAATCAAGAGGGTAGCGAGTATCTTTCTCATGTCGATTTTCGAAATGACAATAAAAAATACGAAAAAAACC
>CBQWHS010000433.1:0-4423 GCA_967728665.1 uncultured Chryseosolibacter sp.
AATGGCATAACAAGAAGCATTACAGTCAAATAGATTAAGCGGTTTAAATTGAAAGAAGAGGCCAGTGATAAGGCCTCTTTTTTTGGTTTAAGATTGAAACGGAATTCCGAATTATTGCGATAAAATGCAAAAGGATTGATTTATTTTAGCGATTAAATAAGGATTGACCAAGCCCTGTGAAACAGTATCACGATTTGCTCAGACACATACTTGATAATGGTTGTGAAAAAACCGATCGAACGGGCACTGGCACACGGTCTGTTTTTGGTTATCAATTGCGTTTCAATTTGGCCGATGGCTTCCCTCTTGTGACGACCAAAAAATTGCATCTGAAATCGATCATTTATGAATTACTCTGGTTTTTGAATGGAGACACCAACATCAAATATCTAAAAGATCATGGAGTATCAATCTGGGATGAATGGGCAGATGCGAATGGAAATCTTGGTCCCGTTTATGGATATCAGTGGAGAAGCTGGCCTGGTCGTAACGGAGAAAAGATTGATCAAATATCAAAACTAATCGATCAGTTAAAGAAGAAGCCAGATTCAAGAAGACACATTGTGACCGCCTGGAACCCTGCTGATGTTGATGACATGGCATTGCCACCATGTCACGCTATCTTTCAGTTTTATGTAGCTAATAATAAATTATCCTGTCAATTGTATCAGCGTTCATGCGATACGTTTTTGGGCCTTCCATTTAACATAGCCTCTTATGCGTTGTTAGTTCATATGATTGCGCAACAATGCGATTTTGAAGTTGGTGATTTTGTATGGACCGGTGGAGATGTTCACATTTATAATAATCATATTGACCAGGTAAATCTGCAATTGACGCGTGAACCCTTTGCATTGCCTCAACTAAAATTGAGACGGAAACCTGCTTCTATTTTTGATTATCAGTTCGAAGATTTTGAGATTGTTAACTACCAGGCGCATCCTTCTATTAAAGCACCTATTGCCGTATAGTGAATGAAGGTTGTTGTAATAGCTTTCCTGACTTTTGTTATTGCCACTTTTTTTTCGTGCAATCCCCAACGCTTGGCCGAGACAAAGAATGAGGACAAACTTAACGGCCTTCACAAATACAATTATCCGACTGGCGAACTTTATATTGAAGCAAATTATAAGGACAGTCTTGCCGATGGCACATCCAAAATTTATTACAAAAATGGGAAGGTCTTTGAACAAAGTGAATACAGGCTGGGAATCAAGCACGGCCTCTCGGTAAAATTCCACGAGAATGGAATGAAGCTCTCCGAAACGCCTTATGACAGCGGACGAATTCATGGAACACAAAAAAAATATCGCAAGGATGGCCAGTTATCATTTGAAGCTCCGTATTGGTATGATAAACCTTGCGTTGGTTTAAAGGAATTTTATCTGAGCGGGAAGCCGGTCGATTTTCCTACTATTATTATCAAGCCCGTGAACAATCTTATGACGGACGACAGCTACACCTTGGAATTGAGACTATCGAATGGAAGCACTAACGTAGAATTTTATCGAGGATACCTGACAGGCGAAAAATACATTGGTAGGAATGTTGAGTTATTGCATACGAAAAACGGAGTCGGTAAAGTCTTTTACTTTGTTTATGAGCGCGGGTTTGTGATGGAAAACATCAACATCATTGCAAAGGTGAAAACGGATTTAAATAATTATTATATCACACAACGACCTTATAATGTTTCAATTGAACATTATTGATTAAGCATTTTTCTACGGGTCATCAGTTGATAGTTGTCCGGAGAAAGTCGTAAGCCCTGGTCGATCGCAGCTTTTGCCTTTTGATTCAATCCTCTCCTGAAATAATAGACCGCTGCTGCGGAATAAGCGTTTCCAATTTGGCCTCCATTCAACGCAAGTTCTTTGTGCTCGCTAATAAACGCTTCGAAGGTTGTTCGAAATTTCTCTCCCAGTGTTGCCTTATCAAACTGAAAATTCATTGTCATTTCGCTCAGGTAGCTATTGGCCAGCATTTCCAGAAACAGATTGTGTTTCAATAAAACCGGGAGCCTCCTGGCATAAGATTCCAGTGTTGCCACTACTTCTGCGTTGCTGTTGTTCATAAGTGATTGCGCAATACTGGCAATCATGATCCGACTTGCGTCCTGGTGATTTGGTTTGATCTTAAGGCAAGCTTCGTAATCATCAATTGACTGTTTGTATTTCCCCTGGTTGTAAAAATATCTTCCCGTTTCGAATCGATAAATGAAATCGATTTCTTTTCGAAGTGTAGAATCGATGATGCCGGACGTCAACCTTGAGTAGTATTTGTCAACAGATTCTTTCTGACCATTTTCAAACAACAATTTTTGAACTGACCTCCCAAATTCCCCTTCAATCATGTCACTTTTAACGCCCATTTTCGAGTGTCTTGAAAGTTTTCCAAGGATGGCTGCATGGACGGTGTCACGCTCCGTGTGACTTATCATGGCATTATTAAGAGAGGCCATTAACATGTAGGTTACACGTTCAGATGGATAGAATGCATAGGCTTTTTCAAATTGCTGATAAGCACTTTCATATTTCTGTTCTTCATGGAAATAAATTCCGGCGTTATAATACTGCAACCCGACAAGGTTCGCGATGGCGATATCCTCCTGATCGCCGAAATAATATTTATCAAAAATGGCGTCAACGGATTGAGTACTGGCTTCGTTGGCACTGATGAGCTTTTGTTCAGTGAGTAATTTCACAAAAGTCTGTTTGAACATCGGGCTCATTGATAAATAGCCACCAGCCGGAGTTGTTGTTTCTACGAGTATCCTGTGAGAGTCGGGATATGCGATCAGGTAAACATGTGTTGGTTTCTCTTTGATCGAATACGGAATTTTCAAATATTCAAAAGCAAGGGCAAACAAGGCTGTGCCTGAAACGCAATTATAGGCACCGTTGTGAAAGATATCTTCAAAATGATTTTCTAACTCATACTTGGATAAGAACGTCTTGTGGATTTCGTCATATATCTGCTTGATTTTTTTGTCCGGTTTTTTGGCTTCAAATTTTTCCGATTGATACGTCTTAAGCTGATTGTAAAAACGAGTTCTTGCGTTTTCGATGGAAGCCTCGTTTAGCAAAGATCCATTTGCCATGAAAAGTGAAAACCAATCCGCATCTTTTTTCTGTTCATAATTTTCGAAAGCTCTCTTCTCAAAATCAGAGGCAAAGGTGATTTCAGAAGCTTTAGATAGGTATGACTGAGCAAACAGCGGATGCCCGATAGCAAAGAAAACGGTAAGGACAGCGAGGAGCCTTTTCATATGCAAACTTAATTTTTGCAGGCCTTTACACCAAACCCATTATGCCTAGAAATCTTTTCTCTAAATAAAAGACATAACAACATTCTTTATTTTTGATGGAAGGTCTAACACTCATTAGGTTAGTTGATCTATTTTTGCAATCCCGCGTTAAAACGTGTAACAATTAAATCTTTTTGTCGACAGATTGCGTATTGATTCAAAATGGCGGAAAAAAGTAGCGTTTTTGATATGATTGGACCGGTTATGATCGGCCCGAGCAGCTCCCACACCGCAGGGGTTGTCAGAATCGCTCGTACCGCGCTGAAACTGCTCGGAGGTCGGCCGGATGAGGTTGAAATCATTTTTTATAATTCGTTCGCACGAACTTATGAGGGCCACGGCAGCGACCGGGCAATTATAGCAGGCTTGCTAGATTATAAGACCGATGACAAACGGATCAAGGATGCTCTTGAAATCGCTGAAAAGGAAAAACTGAATTATAAGTTTAAGTCAATTGGCAACGCTTCAGCCCTTCATCCCAATACCATACGGTTGTTTTTAAAACGGGGTGATAGAAAACTTGAAGTTGTTGGCGAAAGCAAAGGTGGTGGACTTATAAACATTGCCGAAGTCAACGGTTTTAAAGCTGACATTAGCGCAAGTCTTCATAGTCTGATTATCACTGCGGCTGATGTTAAAGGCAGCGTGGCTTTTATTGCTGACGTTGTTGCGCATGATGACTGTAACATTGCAACCATGTCAGTTTCAAGAAAAGGCAAAAACGATGTTGCATGTTTGGTTATTGAAATGGATTCAGGGCTCAAACCTGTAACATTAGAATACATTAGGAGTCTTAGTTGGGTTAAGGACGTCATTTACATTCCTGATATTGATCGATAATTTTATGAAGAAAATTTTACTCTTGTTAATGTGCTTAACAGGCGCAGTCACTTTTGCGCAAGAAAACAATGTGCCTGAAGGTAAGGTCTGGACATTGAAAGAATGCATTGATTATGCGTTGGCGAATAACCTCGATGTGCAGCGCAGCCAATTTAATGTGGAGAATGCAGATATCAACAACACGCAGGCAAAGATGCAATTGCTCCCATCACTGAACGCATCGGCATCCAATGGATACAACTGGGGGCGATCTATCAACCCAGTAACAAACCAATT
>CBQWHS010000434.1:0-4410 GCA_967728665.1 uncultured Chryseosolibacter sp.
GAATATCGAACTTGCCACCACATGGTGTTCCCGGATAATATCAATGCATGCCCGCCTCGTTGAACAAATCGATCAAAGTTCAGTCGGCCAGTACGAGTCCAGTATTCGCTATGCCCCACGATGGCTAATACTTTGGTTGCGTAGAGATTTGAATAATCATCGAGATCGATGTCTGCGATGAAACCAATTTCAACATCATTCATCGCCGTAAACCAGTTTAGGCATGCGGTGGAAAAATTTTCAACACCTATCGGTCGTAAAAAAGAAACCTCAAACGGCCGGTCATTTTTTGAATAGAGATTTTTTCCGCCTGACTCACAATAGGCGTTTGCCGTGTTGGAAGCATAAACCAACATCACGTCCACCGGCTTTGAGGGTCTGATAATAAAAGGGATTCGATTTTCGATAAGGTATATTCCAGATTTCAAATCGGGCACATCAAACTCTGCCGACATGGTGTATCCATAGCCAGCGCTAAACGAATTTGATGGCGGAGGAGACTGTACTGTTAAAAACGCCTTGACTGAAAAAGCGATTTTGCCTTCCATCGTATAGATATTCAAGCGACATAGACCTATTGAACTGCTTGACTGAAGAAATACTTGTAAATGGTCTCCGATTTTATAGGATGTTTGATCAGTGTAACCTTCTATAATTAATGGAAGGCACAGGTTGGTTGGCAATACCTCTGTCGGAACTATTACTGGATCTACCGGATCATTTTGCTGGCAGCTTTGCAGAAAGGCGACAGTGATAATGGTTAGCATGACAGACATGCTTCTGCCTACCTCAGGTATTCGAAAAATCATTTCAGCTGGTTAGGGTGAAGTAAAAATGTTAAAAAATTATCACTCGTTTCCAGTGCCTTGAGTAAATAGCAATCTTATTTTGTTTCTGAGTGGAAAAAATCCTAATCGATTTACAGTATTTGCCCCCTATTTCTTATTTCTCCGCCTTGGCAACGTCATCGCTGGTTGTCCTTGAAAAGAATGAGCATTTTGTAAAGCAAACATTTCGTAATCGTTGCATGATAAACACTCCCAGTGGTGTTGCCATGTTAATTGTACCTGTAGTGGCCACACACGCGAAAACAAAAGTCTCGGAAATAAAGATTGACTACCAGCAGAAGTGGTTGAACAATCATTGGCGAGCGATTCAAAGCGCGTATGGGAAGGCGCCTTTTTTTGAATTTTACCAGGAAGACTTACATCGTATTTTATTTAAAAGATTTGAGCTTTTGTATGACCTGAATTTTGAGCTTCTGACAATGTGTCTCAAAATGTTAAAATCGAATTTAACATTTGAGGAAAGTACGGCTTATAACCAAAAACCAACAAACGATTTAATTGACTTAAGATCAGCCATTAACCCAAAAAAATCGGAAAACTTTCCACGATTCTACCGACCGGTTCCCTATTACCAGGTATTTGGCAACAAGTTTGTTGAAAACCTAAGCATTATCGACCTGATCTTTTGCGAAGGGCCGGGCGCTGCAAGTGTTGTACAGGCTAGCAGTCCAAATTGAACATTTGAACCTCGGGCTGCGTTTCTAATGATAAAACTTAGTTTCGCTAGCGTTGTACGATAGAAAAACTTTACATTTACACTAATCACAATTATTAATTTTTTACATGGAAGCTAAATTTTCCAATCGCGTTAAAGAGGTCATTTCCCTAAGCAGGGAAGAAGCGTTGCGGCTGGGGCACGATTACATCGGCACAGAGCACTTGCTGTTGGGGATGATTCGTGAAGGCGAAGGTGTTGCCGTTGGAGTGTTGAAGAAGTTGGGCGTGCCGCTCGAAGAACTCCGCGGAGAAATTGAAAAAATTTCAAAAGGCACAGCGACTCACGAAATTAAAAACCTCGCTAATATCCCATTGACTAAAGCGTCTGAAAAAGTGCTTAAGATCACGTATCTCGAGGCTAAGATTTTTAAAGCTCAGCTTATCGGTACAGAACATCTTTTGCTTTCGATCCTTCGCGATGGAGATAATCTCGCAACGCAAATCTTAAATAAGTTTGACGTAAACTACGAGACCGTAAAAGAAATGCTCGAATATCAAAACGAAAGCCCAATGGCATCTTCGGATACAGATGATCCGGATGATGACTCATCAAAAATTTTCGGTAGCTCTGGCTCTGGCAGCGCTTCAGGAAAAGAAAAGAAAGGCACAGAAAAGTCAAGAACTCCTGTTCTTGATAATTTCGGACGCGACCTCACGAGGTTAGCAGAAGATAATAAGCTTGACCCTATCGTTGGCCGTGAAAAAGAAATTGAGCGCGTAGCCCAAATTCTTTCACGTAGAAAGAAAAATAATCCGATTCTTATCGGTGAACCCGGTGTCGGAAAAACAGCCATTGCTGAAGGTCTGGCGCTTCGCATTATTCAAAAGAAAGTTTCCCGCGTTTTGTTTGGGAAAAGAGTTGTGACGCTTGATTTGGCTTCGTTGGTTGCTGGTACAAAATACCGCGGTCAGTTTGAAGAGCGAATGAAGGCTGTTATGAATGAACTTGAAAAGTCTCCGGACGTGATCCTGTTCATCGATGAGCTTCATACTATTGTTGGTGCTGGAGGAGCTTCTGGTTCCCTTGATGCCTCCAATATGTTCAAACCAGCTTTGGCTCGGGGAGAAATTCAATGTATCGGTGCAACTACACTGGACGAATACAGACAATATATTGAGAAAGATGGCGCACTAGCCAGACGTTTCCAAATGGTAATGGTTGATTCGACCACTGTAGAGGAGACAATTCAGATCCTTGACAACATCAAGGAAAAATATGAAGACCATCACCATGTAACGTATACGAAAGAAGCTATTGACGCTTGCGTTAGATTGTCAGATCGATATATCAGTGATCGTTACTTACCGGACAAAGCGATTGATGTTCTTGATGAGGCAGGTGCTCGTGTTCACATCAACAACATTCATGTTCCGGAAGACATCGTGAAGCTTGAAGAAGCTATTGAAGATGTGAAAAAAGAAAAGAATCGTGTTGTAAAAAGTCAGAAATACGAAGAAGCTGCACAACTTCGTGATCGTGAAAAGAAGTTGATCGAACAACTAGACATTGCGAAAGCAAAGTGGGAAGAAAAAACGCGTACTGAAAAGTACACAGTGACGGAAGATAACGTGGCGGATGTAATTGCCATGATGACAGGTATTCCAACCAAGAGAATCGCTCAAAAAGAAAGCAACAAGCTTTTAAGCATGGGTGACGAGTTAAGTGGAAAAGTTATTGGTCAGGAAGAAGCGATTCGTAAGTTGGTGAAGGCAATTCAACGTACTCGCGTTGGCTTAAAAGATCCAAGGAAGCCAATTGGTTCATTTATATTCCTTGGGCCTACTGGTGTTGGTAAAACGGAATTGGCAAAAGTTCTTGCTACGTATTTGTTCGATAAGGACGACGCGTTGGTTAGAATCGACATGAGTGAATACATGGAAAAATTCTCTGTGTCTCGTCTTGTGGGAGCGCCTCCAGGTTATGTTGGTTATGAAGAAGGTGGTCAGTTAACTGAAAAGGTAAGACGTAAGCCTTATTCTGTTGTGTTGCTTGATGAGATTGAAAAAGCACACCCGGATGTATTTAATATCCTATTGCAGGTTTTGGATGATGGTATTCTTACTGATGGTTTGGGAAGACGTGTTGACTTTAGAAATACGATCATCATCATGACATCTAACATCGGTGTTCGTGATTTGAAAGATTTCGGATCAGGTATCGGATTCGCGTCAGCGGCAAAACGCGAGAGCGAAGAAGAGCAAATGAAGTCGACGATTCAAAATGCATTGAAGCGCGCTTTCAGTCCTGAATTCCTCAACCGTTTGGACGATGTAATTGTGTTTAATTCACTTCAACGTGAGCATATCCACAAGATCATTGACCTCTCGCTTAAGAAATTGTTCGATCGCATCATCCAGATTGGATATCATGTTGAACTTACTGATAAAGCGAAAGATTTCCTTGCTGAAAAAGGATATGATCATCAATTCGGAGCTCGTCCGCTCAACAGAGCGATCCAGAAGTATTTGGAAGATCCTGTTGCTGAAGAGATCTTGAAAGGTGAAGTTGAAGAAGGTGGTTCGATTCTGGCTGATTATGAAGGCACTGGAGATGCACTCACAATTAAAGGAGTTAAGAAGCCTAAAGCTTCCTCGAAGGAAAAGAAGAATGAGTAATCATAAAATTAACAAAACAAGAAGTAAGCCCCGCCCACAGCGGGGTTTTACTTTTTAAAGCATTCTGTAACCAATTATATCCTTGTGCATTCTGCGATGTTACTGATGGCATTGGGAACAGTTTTAAAATCGATGTAAATTTAGGGATGGTTTTTCCGACCACATTAAAAGGTGACTTCATTGAAAGAATGAGCGATGAGCAATTCTTTCATTTCTGTCAGCAAAACCG
>CBQWHS010000435.1:0-4404 GCA_967728665.1 uncultured Chryseosolibacter sp.
TTGTACCGCTCTGATATAAACTCCATGAAAACAATCGTTGTAGCTGCTCTTTTCGTCATCTCGTTCGGGTTTTCGACTATCAAACAAACAAGCAAAGAAGGTATTTGCCTTTCGGCGGAAGAGGAAAAACTGTATCGCGTTATGATGAGCTACAGAAAATCAAAAGGATTAAAACAAATCCCGATTTCTGCTAAACTCACGCAGGTGGCTCAAAGCCATGCTCATGATTTAATGGATAATTATACTTTTGATGTCGATAACAAATGCAATCCGCACAGCTGGTCATCAAAAGGAAAATGGACTTCATGTTGTTACACCAGCGATCACAAACAAGCCAAATGCATGTGGGATAAGCCACGAGAAATTGCAGATTATGCTGGCAACGGATATGAAATAGCCTACTACAGTAGTGGTGGTGCAAATGCTGAAGAGGCATTGGCTGGATGGAAACTTAGTCCCGGCCATAATCCACTAATTATCAATGAAGGGATGTGGAGCAAGGTTGGCTGGAAGGGAATCGGAATTGGAATTTATGGCGAATATGGCGTTGTGTGGTTTGGTGAAGTTGAGGATACAGAAAAACCCCAGCTCTGCAATTAATCGCTTTTGCATTTTTGCAACTCAATATTTCTCGTCCTGATTCGGAAAATCTTTCGCCTTCACATCGGAAACATAATTTGTAACTGCAGACGTGATAATACTGTCCAGATCAGCGTAACGCCTTAAGAATCGCGGTTTAAATTCTTTTGTTACGCCCAACATATCCTGCATCACGAGTACTTGTCCATCTGTATCGGGACCTGCACCAATTCCAATTGTTGGGATGCCCACCGATTTAGAAACTTTATTCGCAAGCTCCGCTGGAATTTTTTCCAACACCATCCCAAAGCATCCGCATTCATCGAGAAGTTTTGCGTCTTCCAAAAGTTTGTTTGCTTCTGCTTCTTCCTTTGCCCGAACAGTATATGTTCCAAATTTATAAATCGATTGAGGAGTGAGTCCAAGATGGCCCATCACGGGAATTCCAGCACTTAAAATTCTTTCGATCGACTCTTTAATTTCCTTTCCCCCCTCAAGCTTAACACCATGCGCGCCTGCTTCTTTCATAATGCGAATGGAAGATCGAAGCGCTTCGCCTGAACTTCCTTGATATGTTCCAAAGGGAAGATCAACGATTACCAATGCACGCTTCACGGCTCTCACTACCGATGCCGCGTGATAAATCATCTGATCAAGTGTGATCGGCAGTGTAGTTTCGTGTCCTGCCATGACATTGCTCGCTGAATCGCCTACCAGTATCACATCGACTCCAGCACCATCGATAATTTTCGCCATGCTATAATCGTACGCTGTCAGCATTGCGATTTTTTCTCCACGATTTTTCATTTCGCGAAGCTGGTGCGTAGTAATTTTTTTGGCCTCGGGCTTGTGAACGGACATGTGAATGCTTTTTTATTATCTTAAATAAACAGCCGTCTCTTTGCCAAGGTTCACTTCGACGTGATCCCGGATTGTTGTTGCTAATTCGTATCCGGTGTATTGCGGATAGATTGGAAACAAAGTGTGACTTCTATTCACTAACACTGCCACTTCAATTTTTTTCACTTCTATGTCAAGGAATGGTTTCATTCCATAGGCAAATGTTCGTCCGGTGTTGAGAACATCATCCACCAGGATGATACATTTTTTCTTTAGGGATTTGATGTCGGTATCCAGGGTTACTTCACTTTGTTGCGGTTCAAGTTTATTGAGACTTACTTTTACCAACGTAGCCTTTAATGGCGAAATGCTTTCAATTTCTTTTACCAGCAATTTGGCCAAAACGTAACCCTGCCCATCTATTCCAGCGATTACAATTATTTTTTCCTTGAAGTTATGTTCGTATACCTCATACGCCATCCTGCGGATCTTTTGCTTTACCTGCGCGCCTTCGAGGATTAAACTTTTTTCGGCAACCATGAAATTAGTTTTGAACTGGCAAAGCTTTGCTGTCTTTGAAGGTTGAAAGAATAACCATTGATTGGAGACTATCCACGACATCAATGTTGGAGACTTTCTCTAACATCAGCTGTTGGTAGGCTGAAATATCAGCACAAACAATTTTTAGAATAAAGTCACCAGCACCGGTGATATGATGGCATTCCACGATCTCATCAATCTGTTTGATCGCTTTTATGAATTTGTCGATGTTGTCTTTGTTGTGACCCTTAAGCGTTGCCATTACGAAAGTGCTAACACCAAGTCCAACACTGGCTGGATCGATGACGGCATGATAACTTCGAATGACACCCGAGGTTTCAAGTTTGTTCACGCGCTCAAGTGTGGGAGCCGGCGACAATCCTATTTCTTTAGCAAGTTGAGCATTGGTAATATTTGAGTTAGCCTGAAGAATTTCAAGGATCTTGCGATCGGTACCATCAAGTTTGATATTCGGTTTCATTTAAAAAGGGTTGGTTGCCAAATTTTATTTGGGTAAAAATAAAGGAAATGTCGATTTAATTGAGAATTGAACGCGATTATTTTAATGATTGATCGCGATACGCTCGGTTTTCAGAATAGAGCCAGTTTTCAAGCTCACGATATACAAACCGCTTTCAACGTGTTCTACGTTCCATGTAAATTCATTAAGACCGGAGTTGGAGATAATGTTGGTGTCAAGTTGAACCTTGCCGAACGTATCTACAATGCGAACATTTACGGTTTCCGATTCAGGAGAAATCCAGTTGATGTACAGTATTGATTGGACTGGATTCGGATAAGAACTCAGAATGGAAATTTTTCCTTCCAATTCTTTGCAGAGTTTGTTATTGCCCGGATCTATATCATCAGACAATGACGTTGACGCGCAGAAGAAATTTAATTTATCAGGCACTGTAAAGCTGGATCCAAGAACGAGATTATAAAGTGTTGCTGGTTTGATCGGACCAACAACAGTTTCGCGAAACGTTGTAATACCAGAAACGTCTATGTCCACTGGCAAATTTCGCAAAATGGTGTTACCGTTATTTTGAAGGGTGATGATTACTTTCAACGATCCATCTGGATTTGTTGAATAGCTTATTAATTTAATTTCAACATCGGGCACGGGAGTTTGAGCAGTAATTGCTTTTGTTGCAGTGCTGATGCATCCCTCCGGATTTGATGCAGCTAACGTGATTACAAATTCGCCAGGATTTTGAAATGTAAACGATGGTGATGCTTCCGTGGACTCATTATCCTCATCTCCGAATGACCAGTGATATAAGGTTGCATTGGATGATGTGTTGGTGAAACGTGAAACCAACGGAACAGCGCCTGATGTTGCGTCGACATCAAATCCCGCCTGGGGAGCTGGAACGATGTTAAACGATTTTGTCTTCGAATAAGTACAATTTGACTGTGCCTTTATGGTCAACTTAACTGTCTTCGATTCAACAGCGGAAAAATTGAAGTTAACCGGAGAACCAGATTTTGAAGGAAGTCCTGCAATTTCCCAGTCATGTTGAATCACTGGATCGCTTCCGCGTGTAACATCAGTGAAGACGGCATCATATCCAACGCAATTCTTTGCGATGGAAAAATCTGGTATCAACACGACAGGAACTACAATAACTTTTGATGTCGTCAATTGACATTTATTTGAAGCCGTGATGGTGAGTTTGGTGTTGTAATTACCCGGCAGATTGAATGTATGCGTTGGATTCGAAGTGGTGTAATATGAGGCACCCATTTCCCAATAAAATGCATCCAGGCTGGTTCCCGTTGCAGAAAAATTTATGGGAAGTCCCACACATGAAGGTGTATTGCCTATGACTGCTGTTGGTCCCTGCAATATGGGAATCGTTTTTTGAATTGTGCTTGAGCATCCCTGGTCGGTTGTTGCTTTTAACGAAATGTTGTAGTCGCCTGCAGTTGAGTAACTATATGTTGGACTCTTTATCGTAGAGGAATTTGCAAGTCCAGGATTAAAGATCCATAACCAAGAACTGATTTCGCTGTCTGTTAGCGCAGGGGTACTGTTTGTAAATTTTGTGGATACACCAGTACATGAATTCGGCGGTCCATCTACGCTGAAGTCTGGCTGAGGATTGTTATAAATAGTAATGGTTTTTGTTTTGGAGTTGTTACATCCAGAGGGGCTAATTGTGCTGAGTGTTACATCATATTTAGCTGGATCCGCATATACGATTTTCGGATTGGCGTTGGCGCTCGTGGTGCCATCACCAAAGTTCCATGACAAACTATTCACAGCTTCCGAAATGCTTGACGTAAATTGAATTTCAGCCTTATCGCATTTTCCATTTACAGAGAAATCAACAAGAGGTCCGGCAATGAGCGAAGTCATTTGTTGTTCTGACGTTGAAGTGCATCCAGGAATTGAGGCAATGAGTTTAACTGAGGCATCGGTTGTATTCGCGAAAGCGT
>CBQWHS010000436.1:0-4404 GCA_967728665.1 uncultured Chryseosolibacter sp.
ACAGCAATTGTGCTTATTTTGTTATGAGCTGCTTGAAACAACGAGTTGTAGTTGTCTTTTTGTGCCGAGTACGGCCTGATTTGTCCATCCCAGGCCATAGTTGGTTTACCATCGAACTTCGGACCGAAGTTGATTGAATATCCCAGGACACCACGCGTTTCCTTTACGCCGTCTCCATCTGTATCGTAATAGATGAACCCCTCAGCGTCCTGTCCACCATCTGCAACGTTCAACGGTGCACCAGGGCCTCGCACGTTTTGATATCTCGGCAAATAAGCAACCTTGTCAACAGAATAACTTGTGGAGAAATCTACCTTCACGCCTTTCGTTCCTTTTCCACTTTTGGTTGTAATAAGCACAACACCATTCACGGCATCAGATCCGTATAGCGCTGCAGCCGATGCACCTTTCAAGATCGAAATATTTTCAACGTCTTCCGGATTGATGTCCAGCAAACCATTTCCTCTCAATCGCTGGTCATCCCAGTAGTTACTGTTATTCACTTCTCCATCACGAATTGGTACACCATTCAAGACGATTAGTGGTTGACTCTTTAATAACATCGTATTCAGTCCACGAATACTAATATTAACAGCACTGGTAGCTCCACCCGGAGTAGTTGCAATTCTTACTCCTGGTGCCTTCCCATACAAAGCAGCGGCAAAGTTCGGCGAAGCCGTTTGTGTCAATTGCTTGTTGTCGATCGTTGCAGTTGCGTAGCCAAGCGATTTCTTCTCGCGGGAAACGCCAAGTGCTGTAACCACAACTTCGCCTAATTGAGTCACGTCATCAGCAAGACTAACATTGATCACCGTTTTACCGGCAACCGAAATTTCCTGTGATGCAAAGCCAATGAAAGTGAAAACAAGTGTCGCATCCGATTGTGTAACGTTGATAGTGAAAGCGCCATCAGCATCAGTGCTGGTACCGATCGCAGTCCCTTTCTGTAATACAGAGACACCAGGTAGTGGTGCTCCGTCATTCAAGGCAGTGACTTTTCCTGTCACTGTCTGTGCGTTGACGATGCTTGCAATAAGCAGCAAGCCCATAATTAGTAGAGCATTTTTCATTTAGGTTTGGTTTTGTGTTTTACCTCTTCGGCTTAAAGCGTCTGAAGCTTCTCACCGAAATTTCAACCAAGCTAGAAAATCAAAATAAAAAAAGCAAGTTCCGTTAACGCACACGGAAGCTCCGTGCACGTAAACGGATGGAATCAGGGCCATTTTTCGGGTCCGCATGCCGTATTTTGCGTTATATTATTTTTTGAAAAAAATTCTAATGCAAACGAAGGCGATGCAAAAAATCGCTCTTAAAAAGTAGAAAACAGCGCGTGGTAAAAACACACTGTGTTAAACAATTTAAAGTAGTAATGAAAAAAATTCGAGGTCGGTAAATTCTTAATCGATTACAGTAAGTTCAGTCTGCAACCGAATATCCCGCGATGATGCGCCGATCATAATCTTAAATGATCCAGTTTCAACGACTTCATGCATCTGCTGATCAAACATTTTAAGTAGTGATGGTGAGATCAGAAAAGATAACGTCTTGCGCTCTCCTGGTTTCAACCAGATTCGTTCAAAACCTTTCAACTCCATTACAGGACGCGCAACGGAAGCAAGAACATCCTTGATATATAGTTGGCAGACTTCCTCACCATCTCGCGAACCTGTATTCATAATTTCGAAACTCACCAATGCAGTTCCATCTTTTTTTATTCTGCTGTTGTCAACACGAATATTGCTGTATTGAAACGTTGTGTAACTCAATCCGAAGCCAAATGGAAAAAGTGGAAGCCCGGTAAGATTATAATAGTCATCGCCCCTGCCAGTAGGCTTATGATTGTATACAAGGGGAAGTTGTGCCTCATGAATCGGGAACGTGATTGGTAATCGTCCAGCCGGATTGTAATCGCCATAGAGTACATCCGCGACTGCATGGCCTCCCTCCTCACCTGGATACCATACATCGACAATGCCATCGACCTCGTTAATCCAATTGCCCATCGTAACAGCGCTGCCACCGACTAAAATAACGATAACAGGTTTTCCAATTGAACCCACGCGTCTAATAAGTTCTTCTTGTCGACCTGGAAGTGATAACATCGCTCGATCTTGAAATTCTCCTTCGTGAATTCCTGACACAATAACGGCTAGATCTGACTGTTTCGCAATGTTGACAGCCTCCTCTATCTTCTTGTCACCGCTCGTGTCATGTCCTACATTCCAAATAAGTTTGACATGTGCATTTCCAACTGGCTCAAAGAATTCAACACGAATGTCGTATGACTTGTCCTTTATAAAATTGAAATCTACAAGCAGCGTGCTATACGTTTGTTTTTTCCAGTTATCAATCAATAATCGATTATCGATGTACAATCGGAAACCATCATTGCCATCCAAGCCAATTTTAAAAATTCCCGTTTCCGGGGATTTTATTTTACCACCCCAGCGTGCTGAGTAAAACTCCTGCCCAATACTTTTATCGGGAGATGAGAGTGTCCACAGAAAATCAATCTGATCAATGTGCTTTACAACTGCGGGGCTACCCTCAAGCGAAAGATTATTGAAGTACTCAGCCTTCAATCCATGTTGATCACCATCGTATAAAAAATTGTTTGCAACAACGCTCCAAGGTTCTTCTATACGCTTACATCCTTCTGCATATAAAACATTGGCACCCCCGTGCCGCTTTAGCCCATCAAGAATACTTATTTTTCCGTTGCCGGGACCACTATATCCGCCCAACCTGGCTTCTGCTGCATCTTCGCCTATAACCGCAATTGATTTTATCTCTTTCCCGAACGGCAAAATGCTATTCGAATTTTTGAGAAGTACGATCGCCTCTTGTGCGGCTTTCCTGGCAAGAGCTTTATGAATTTTCTGACTTGACAATTCGATAATTGCTTTTTCAGAGATATAGGGGTTTTCGAATAGACCCAACTCAAACTTCGCTCTCAAAACCCTCGATACTGCATCATCAATTCGTTTCTTGTCTCGTTGTTCATTGAGCAGTCCTTCGTTAAACAATTTATGATGCCGGTATTCCGTTTGGAAAATCACATCAAGACCTCCACTGACTGCTTGTTTTGCTGATTCAGAAAAATTGCTTGCCGTGTTATGCAGAACAACAGCACCGCCGGTCGCGTTGGCATCTGAAATAACAAAGCCCTTGAAACCCCAGTCACCTTTCAATTTTTTATTAAGAATCCAATCATTTGACGTGCATGGTGTTCCATCATATGAATTATAACTTGTCATGACGGAGCGAGTACCTCCAATTTGGAAACAAGCTTTGAACGGAGGAAAATGAATTTCCTCAGTCAGTCTTTCATCGAAGTGAATGGGATAACTATCTCGCCCACCATCTCCCACGTTAGCGATGAGGTGTTTTGGTGTTGTGATAATATTCAGTTTCTCAAAGGCGCTGACATATGCGACCGCCATCGCTGACGTGAGGAACGGATCTTCACCATACGTTTCTTCTACTCGTCCCCAACGAACGTCTGATGCAATGTTAATAACAGGCGAAAGAATTTGTCGAATACCCCTTGCTTTGGTTTCCTTTGCAATTGCAGACGCCACTTGGCTGACCAAAGTTGTATCAAACGTAGCTGCGAGTCCTATTGATTGAGGGAACGATGTAGCACCTTCACGCATTAAGCCATGTAAACTTTCGTCAAATGCTATGATCGGAATACCGAGTCGGGTTTTTTCTACAAAATATTTTTGGATTGCGTTGATCTTTCGTGCGAGTTTCAATCCGTCCTCATTCGTTTTGTAACTCAACAGCTGTTGGGTCTCATCACTTGTCTTCGAAGAAGCACTAACCTGGAATCCAAATATACCTTTCTCATATTGTGCCGGCGTATCAAGCTGATCGAGGTCGCCAGGGATCATGTACATCTGCCAAAATTTTTCTTCTGGCGTCATGCGTGCAAGGAGATCCTTCACTCGCTCTTCAACTGAAAGTGAGCGATTTTTGTAAGGCAACGCTTGTTGCGCATTTAAGCTGGCCACAATGAGGAGCGAGAACGCCATCATTGCAAAATATTTAGTCTTGATCATGAACAACTTCAGATTTATCCTGTAAAAATTGAGCGCGCCTTTTATTAATCCCGACTGTTGATTACTTTCCAACACTCCAAAAATAACATCGGCTATTTTTCGATCAGCTTGAGAATGTTTCCTGGCACACTCTGTTTTTGAATTCCGGCACCTTCAAAGCTAAACGTTAATGTATTTCCGCCACCCCCGTCAAAATACCGGAGGGTGTACGGATGGAATCCTTTTTTAAGAGCAATCTGTCCCGCGACTTCTTTATTACCATGAGGGCCATCGTTGTTCACAACAAGGCGATCACCAATGACAAGAGAACTGCCATCATCAGATGAAAGAAAAAAAGTAT
>CBQWHS010000437.1:0-4388 GCA_967728665.1 uncultured Chryseosolibacter sp.
TTGGCGTGCCGACGACAACGTCGCCGCGACTTCCGTCGGGTGGTGCGCCGCTAACACCACCAGCGCAGGGAAGGTGATCGCGCATACATTTCCTAACCCTTCTCCGAGTACAGTGGCGTCATACAAGGTGAACTTAGTGGCGGAGACGCCTGCAACTATGGGAGGATGTTCGGACACAGGTCGCGAAACAGTTGTGGTTTTGCCTAATGTTGTCGCTAATGTTTTTCCTGATAAGACAAGCATCTGCAGTGGTGAAAAAATTAGTTTTCTAAACCAGACACAAGGCGCTCAAACTAATGAATGGTACTATCGCGAAAAGGGCACCCCTCAACAACTGGAGAGCAAGACTACGCAGAATGTTGCTTACACATTTAACAACACTTCCGCTCAAAATCCCATTACATATGAAATAGTTTACAAGGGCAGCAACGGTAGTTGTCCCGCAGATAAAATTGTGCCGGTGACAGTTTACCGTGCGGTGAGCGCATCGTTTACTGAAGGAACCATTCCTCCTTTTGCAGGAGGCCAGACGATTGTAAACTTTCAAAATACATCGACTCCATTAACATCGAATGGCTTTGCGTACAATTGGGATTTTGGCGCTAAGAGTTCTCCTGGGACTTCAACATCAGGTGGTGCAACTGTGCCCGTTGTCTACTCAACCGCAGGACCACGCGATGTCACACTGTTGGTTGTAAACAAAACAGCACAAACCGCCGGGTTGAAATGTGAAAGCTCATTCAAAAAAACAATCACAATTTTGCTGCCGCCATTGATGGCAGATTTTACGGTGTCTCCATATGCCACATGTTTCCCCGCAAAGATCACCGTGCTTACAAATACATCAACTGGAGATTCTTTTAGCTGGGATGTTGTTGATGCGCAAGGGCGAATTGCCGCGACAGCAATCGCGCCCAAACCTGTGTTTACAATTGCAACACCTGGCACTTATAAAGTTGTGCTCACTACGACAAACTCATTGACCGGTCAGAGCATGATTAAAGAGCGGGGTGGCATCCAGGTTTTTGAAATTCCTTTTGCTTCGTTTGAAGTAAGGCCCACCACAATTTTTATCCCGGACACGGAAATGAAAACGTTCAACCTTTCAACGAAGGCAAATCAGTATGACTGGGATTTTGGAGATGGGGGAACGTCAACAGAGAATTCACCAAGTTATCTCTACAAGAAAGAAGGCACTTTCAAAATTACGCTTATCGCTGGCAATGATTACGGACTTAAAGATGCAGATGGTGATGGTGTTGCAGATCGCAATGTAATTTGCTACGATACCGCCACGACTGAAGTTACCGCTCGCGAAGGCGGGCTTGTGAAAATTCCGAATGCATTCACGCCAAGCAAAGATGGACCTTCCGGTGGAATTGCCGGAGGCCACACGATCAACGATGTATTCTTACCACTTACGAAAGGCATCTCCGAAGAGGAGGGGTCATATGTGCTCCAGGTATTCGATCGGTGGGGCAACCTGATATTCGAAAGCAGGAAGAAAACTATTGGCTGGGATGGTTACGACAAGAATGGAAATCTCCTTCCTGGAGGTGTGTATGTTTATAAATTGGATCTTCGACTTGTGGACGGTCAACGTACACAACAAATTGGAGATATAACGTTAATCCGATGATCATGAATAGGATTTTACTCGTCATCATTTTAGTTACCGGAATTGTTGAAGTGAGCTTTGCACAAGATCCTCAGTTCTCGCAATACTATCAGGCACCGTTATATCTCAACCCGGGGTTCGCCGGAATTACGACACAACATCGGATCGGAATAAATCATCGGATTCAATGGCCAGGTTTGCCTCAGGCTTTTTCAACCTATGCCATGTCTTATGATATTTTCTTGCCGGAGATCCGAAGTGGAATCGGCATCATTGCTACAACAGACAAAATGGGTTCGGCAGGCTGGAGAACTACCACCGCAGGAATAATGTATTCTTACAAAGTTAAGCTTGCGGAAAACCTTGTGTTTTCTCCGGGTTTGTATTTTGGCTATGGAACAAATGGCCTTGACAGAACGAAGTTGGTTATGGGAGATGGCCTGGAATATAACGGACTCACGTTGGATCCTGAAGTAGCGAAAATCGGAAAGCAAAGCTATTTCGATATTGGTTCTGGATTTTTATTGTACAGTAAGAACCTGTTTTTGGGAGCGGCATTCTCGCACATGAATCAACCTAATCTTTCATTGCTTAATGATGACAACAAATTGCCAATGAAGACTTCCGTTCATGGAGGTGCAAGAATTAATCTTCGTGGGGCCGCAACACGAACTACCGGACGCATGTCCTATCTGACACCATCATTTATTTATCGTACGCAAGGGAAAAGTTTTTCACAGCTTGATTTTGGTGTCAACTATCATGTCGATCCGGTTTCCATTGGAATATGGTACCGTGGTAAGCCGTTTGAGTCAACCGTCATTAATACAGTGGAACAAGATGCGCTGATTGTTCAAATGGGAATGTACTTCAAGAATTTTACAGTGGGCTATAGTTACGATTTCACAGTTTCAAAGATGCAAACTGCTTCCGGGGGAGCGCATGAATTGTCTATCGTGATGGAATTTCAAACTCGTCCTACAACAAAAAAGAAAAAATACAAGTTGATTCCATGCCCAACTTTTAATAGCAAGCCGGGTTTCTGGAATTGATATTTATCTACAATACTTTCTCTCGATTGCGTTCTCCTCTTACCTTTGAGGCATGAACATGTCTGCTGTCCTGGATGAGCAACCTATTTTCCGAATTGTTGGCGCTGTCGCGGATAAACTCGGTGTTGAAGCCTATGTGGTAGGAGGTTATGTTCGCGATCTTGTCTTAAAACGTCCATCGAAAGACATTGACTTTGTTTGTGTTGGAGGAGGAATCGAATTGGCTGAAGCTGTTGCGGTAAGACTCGGACCGACAGTTCATGTATCCGTGTTCAAGAATTTTGGGACAGCGCAAATCCGTTATGGTGAATTAGACCTGGAGTTTGTGGGAGCGCGTAAAGAGTCTTATCGCGCCGATTCGAGGAAGCCGATTGTTGAGGATGGCACTTTAGAGGATGATCAACTGCGGAGAGATTTCACAATCAACGCCATGGCTATTGGCCTCAGCCGCGACTCGTTCGGCAAGTTGGTAGATCCCTTTGATGGCTTAGGTGATCTGAAGCGTAAGATCATCAAGACGCCTACCGATCCGAATATCACTTTTTCCGATGATCCACTTCGAATGATGCGCGCCATTCGATTTGCATCTCAGCTTAAATTTGATATCGAAGCTGACACGTTCAATTCGTTGATGGAACAGAAATCACGTTTGAAAATCTTATCGCAGGAACGCATCACCGATGAATTGAATAAGATCATTTTGAGTTCAGTTCCATCGTATGGTTTTAAGCTACTTTTTCACAGTGGCTTGCTGAAAGAATTCTTTCCGGAAATTGTGGCGCTGCATGGAGTTGAATATGTCGGGAACAATGCGCACAAAGATAATTTCTTTCATACGTTGCAGGTGCTCGATAATGTGTCGAAGATGTCCGATGACTTGTGGTTGAGGTGGGCGGCTGTCCTGCATGACATCGCGAAGCCGGCAACAAAAAGATATGATAAAACCCATGGCTGGACATTTCATGGCCATGAAGAGAAAGGCGCACGAATGACCCCGGGAATTTTCCGCAGGATGAAATTGCCAATGGATGACCGGATGTTGTTCGTTCAAAAATTGGTTCGGCTTCATCTCCGTCCAATTCCTCTCGCGAAAGAAGTTACAGATTCCGCTATTCGAAGATTATTGTTTGATGCAGGCGATGCCATTGAAGCACTGATGATGCTATGTCGTGCCGACATCACGTCAAAGAATTTGCAGAAGGTTGATAAGTTTTTGAAAAACTTTGACCTCGTGGAGCAAAAAATGAAAGAAGTGGAGGAGAAGGATCATGTCCGGAATTTTCAACCTCCTATTACTGGCGATGAAATAATGAAAATGTATAATCTTCCTCCGAGCAGGATTGTCGGTGATCTAAAAGAACGAATAAAGGAGGCGATCCTGGAAGGAGAAATCCGGAACGATCGCACGGAAGCGATGAATTTCCTGCAGAAACTGGCAGTCGAGAAGGGCCTGTCTGCTATAAATTCCGATTCTGTTCAGCAATAGGTGATCGCGAATAGTTGCCTTCCGATGCAACCTTTCTCTCCGTACCTTGTCTTTTGAATAAATCCGGGAAATTCCGATTGGAGTCGCAGGTAACGAACATACATGAGGAGCTGATTGCACGGTGCAAGGCTGGCGATCGCGATGCCCATTATCGGCTCTATAAACTGTATTCGCGTTCCATGTACAATGTAGCTTACCGGATTGTGGGCGGAGAAGACGATGCGCAGGATGC
>CBQWHS010000438.1:0-4358 GCA_967728665.1 uncultured Chryseosolibacter sp.
AGGAACAAAATCATGGCGAAGAAATACAAGGTAAAAGCATTTGGTATCGCAAAAGAGATACTTGGTGGGAGGGAAATGGTGATTGAGACGGCAGCCACAACGGTTGGTGATTTAAGAGATTTTTTAAATGCGAAGTATCCGAAACTCAAGGGCCTGAACTCATTATACATCGCCGTTAATCAGAACTATGCAGACGAAACTGCGGTGCTGGCGGAAACTGATGAAATTGCCCTGATTCCGCCCGTGAGCGGTGGTTAAGCTGCTTTGAGTGATACATGACATAGCCGCGGGTAAACGGGTTTTTAGCCAAATCTTGTTGATATTCCGATTCATTCTCCTTAGCTTAAGTATTCAATTTAAACGCATCTGCTTATGATCAAAATCACAGAAAAAGCAATTGATGTACAGAAGGTCATCGACACTGCCTGCAGCCTTGGAGCTGGGGCAGTTAATGTTTTTATAGGGACCGTTCGCAACACGGCTCACCACAAGAAAGTGGTGTGGCTGGAATATGAAGCGTATGAGTCAATGGCTGTTGCGGAAATTAAAAAGATTACCGATGAAGCCGCGCACCGATGGCCAATTCAAGGCTGTGCTGTCAGTCACCGTATAGGCACACTTAAGCCTGGCGAGGTATCCGTTGTGGTGGCAGTTTCAACGCCGCACAGGCGTGATTCATTTGA
Source organism: uncultured Chryseosolibacter sp. (assembly GCA_967728665.1). GTDB lineage: Bacteria > Bacteroidota > Bacteroidia > Cytophagales > Cyclobacteriaceae > Chryseosolibacter. Next base: position 684 of record CBQWHS010000438.1, read on the forward strand.
GGCCTGTCAGTTTGTAATAGACAATCTGAAAGCCAAAGCACCAATCTGGAAAAAAGAGGTGTTTGAAGATGGCGAAGAATGGATCTCCGCTCGACCAGTCAACACCACAGTGGCTCACAATTGATGATAGGCCACGATTACCGCGCATACGAGCGAGGTAGCAATGAAAATTGCGGACACAAAGATTATTATGAGATCTCGATTGATGGAATTGAGCGGCCCTTCGGGCACCACTGATTTAGTAAAGGTTTTCATATAAAGCCGGTCTGGACAACGTTATAACAAGAGGGAATGGCAATCGTTCCCTTTTTCATTTAAAAAGTTTACCCGCAACTGTATCTTTTTCATGTAAACGTCATTTTAGATTCAAATTGTAAACGATTGAATCCCGCAACTCATACTGAAAACCAAAGACTTGACGAAGAACAGGTTTTGCGGAAAGCTAAAAGTGACCCAGCAGAGTTTCGGCCTGTTTACGAAACATACTTTAAACGTATTTTTCTTTTTGTACTTCATCGGGTAGGAGATAAACAGCAAAGTGCTGATCTCACGTCACAGATTTTTCTGAAGGCGTTGCAAAACCTGGATACTTTTCAGTTCAAAGGATTCCCTTTTTCATCTTGGCTTTTCCGAATTGCAGTAAATGAATGCAATAGTTTTTTTCGCAAGGCCAAGCGCGAACGACTTGTCATGTTGGATGAAGTGCATGCGGAAACAATCTATGAGGAAATGTTTGGTGAAGAAACAATGCAAGAGTTGAAGTCAAAATTGCCAGTCGTTCTTAGCAGGCTGGGTGAGAAAGAACTTCAATTTATAGAGTTGAGGTTTCTTGAAGGCAGACCATTTAAGGAAGTGGCTGAAATTCTTGGTGTGAGTGAAAATTATGCAAAGGTAAAAACCTATCGTGTGTTGGATAAGATGAAAAAATTATTTGTAGGTCGATGAAAAACAATATTAAAGTGATGAGCACAAAACCGGAAGTCACGGATGATGAGGTTCGTTCGCTGATGAATTTTAATGCGCTGCTCGAAAAACATCGAGTCACTCAAAAACAAAAATTGTCGGCGCGGAAATTTATGAAGGGCGTGGTTGCGTTGTCCGCGATTGGTACGATATCTTTTTTTACTTACTGGATTGTTCGCCCCGAGGAACAAATAGAAATTGACAGCACAACGGCAAAGCATACAAGCCAACCTGAGAAAGTGGTTGTTGCAGAAGATTCAAATAGTGTAGTAGTCAATCCACAGCAATCACGAGATGAAAAACAAGTGTCAGTGAATGACAATAAAAAAAGTTCTGCAATTGGAAAATTGAAAACGATTAGTCCGGCAAAAAAGCATGACGTGTTACCAACAATTGAAAATAACAATTCTGATGCTCCAGTTTTTGTGCAGGCCGAACCCGTGGAAGGTTATCCAAGCCTTTATGAATATTTCAGTCGCGAGTTAGCCTATCCTGTTTCGCGTCTTAAAGATTCGATTTCGGGTGTGGTGTCTGTGGTCTTTACAATTGCGAAAGACGGTCGCGCCGAAAAAATTTCGATTGAACAAAGTTTGGGAAAAGAGTTTGATGAGGAAGCTATCCGGCTCATTCAAAATATGCCGCAGTGGAAACCTGCAACGTACAATGATAAGCCGATGCCAAGCCGGATTTCTCTTCCGCTAACATTTCAGGTCAAAAAAATAAAGTAAACGATTTAGTATGAAGAAGCTTACTTTGCTTTTATGGTTGACGTGTGCTTTTTGTTATGGGCAGCGATTCGCAGTTAAGGTAGAAACCATACTTCCGGATTCGTTACAAGCGCCAAAAGTCACTTGGTCGGACCTTGATAATGATGGCCTGCTGGATATTCTCGTTGCATCGAATGACAGTAAAGGCAAAAAATATTTTATCTCATACAAAAATGACACAACAAGTGGTTTTGAATTCAAGTCTGTTATTCAAACTGAACTTACGGATGCCGTGTATCATATTGCTGACACAGATTTAGACAATGACTTAGACATAATTGTTTCAGGCTTAAATAACACTGTCAGTCAAACCATTATTTTGTCTAACGATGATGATTTCGCTTTTTCAAGTGAGGTCATCATAAATAAACAGGCGAACGTAATAGCTTTTGGCGACCTGACTAATGATGGTTTTCCTGAAATTGTGCTGAGTGGGTTAAGTCAAAATGTTCCCTTTCTTACGATCTTTAGGTACGCTAGTGGCAACTGGATTACTGCACACGATAGCTTAAGTATTTATGCTTCATCGCTCGTTATTTTTGATTTTGATAAAGACAGCAAGAATGATCTGGCGGTCAGTGGAGAAAAGAGTGACAACGCAATTGTCAGCACGATTTACTTTAACAATGGTTATTTATATTTCAAGCCTATAGAGTCAACGTCGAAGATCAATGGTAAAATTTCTTTGGCTGATTTTAATGCAGATGGCTATTTTGATGTTTTTATCTCCGGTTCGACATTTTCTGGTCAGTCGGGTAACAGTATTTTGTTTAACAACGGTCATACGTTTTCTGTAGAATCAGATTCCCTTCCTGTTTTGTCTGATGCAAAATATCTGTTTGGTGATTTCAATTCGAATGGTAAACAAGATGCTTATCAGTTTGGCATTAGTAGTTCTGGACAGCGCGTGCATTCCGTTTACACGGATGCGAAAATCAGTGTCAATATTGCCGCACCAAATGCAACGGATGCTGTTGTCGGCGATTATGAGCACGATGGCGATTTGGATATTGCAACGTTGATAACCTCAGGAACCTCATGGAAACTTGTTGTCCTTACAAATGATGCTTCAACAAACAAAGGACCCGCTAGGCCTGCGAATTCGATTGCCACACAAATTTACAATCGTGTATTTATCTATTGGGACAATACCTCCGATGACCATGCACCGTCGCAGCTTATTACTTACGATGTGAGTATCCATGCCGATAATTCAGAATTGATTGCCGGTGAATTTGACTTGTTTAACGTAAGGCGACTAACAACTTCATTAGGAAACCAAGGCACGAAGAATTATCTCCTCTTGCGTGCATCTTCCTCATCATATGCATATTCGATTCAATCTGTGGATAACGCTTTTCATGCCGGAGGTGGTCTTCCAAACGGAACTGGAATTTGTCAGGGCGCCATTTCCTGTTCTGAATTACAAATGATAAACGTGGAAGCATGCAGAAATGAGATTATAACATTTTCCGAACCCGGTGCGATGTGGTTTTCCTTTGCCAAGGGATTACTCTCAACGTCCACAGATGAGTATGTGTACAATGTAAGTGCGCAGGACACATTGTTTTCAGTGACACCCGGAACCAACGGTGGATGTGCATTGATTAAATTGTACAACATCCTCATTAAAGAAAAACTTGTTCGAAAAACAGAGGAAATAAAATATGTCTGTGCCGATGTGTCAAATTTATTTTCTGTGGAAGACTGGGCTCAAATTGAATGGTCGAGTTCCATAAAAGGTTTCTTATCGCATGACAATGAAATTCAATTCAAAACAAATCTGCCTGACACGTTAAAGGTGAAATTAATGAATGGAGAAGGATGTATTCTTCAACGGAACACAATTCTAAAGTTAAGCATACCCGAAGTGAAAGTGGATGTGGAAACTTACCAGATCATTCGTGGCGAACAAGTCCAATTAAATGCGTCCGGTGGTATTAGC
>CBQWHS010000439.1:0-4357 GCA_967728665.1 uncultured Chryseosolibacter sp.
TTCGTAGTTCTTCAACTTTTGGATAACCGATGATGCAGTCTCTGCACCACGAGCCCCAAACATCAATGAAAATCTTGTTCCCCTTATGTTTCTCAAGCATCTGGCCGAATGTCACTTCCTTACCCTCGAGTGTTCGCATGCTTAAGGATTTCACACTATCAGGAAAGTCTTGTGTGGTTAAGAAGCCGGGAGCAGTGTCGTTCTGAGAAAAAGTTGTGCTGGCAAAACAAATGATAATAGAGAGAGAAAGGAGATACTTCATGTACAGGTCTTTTAGCTTTTGTCCGCTAAAAATAGGAAAATTTTGGTGCTGTTGGTCTGGTGGGGAAGCACGTAGTAACGTTCATCTTGGTTGGTGGAGTTAAAACTTAAAAGCTTAAAGCTTGACACTTCCGGCCTACTCTTTAATATTACTCTCCATCCATGCCATAGCTCCCAAGAGAATACCGCTGTGATATGCATTATATAAGGTGATACCGGGATTGGGGAAACATCCTGAGCAAACATCCACCAGGTCTGATGATGTTTTAATTTGTTCGATGAGGGTTTTTTCTTCAGTTGTCGCTGTTACGCGTCCTACTGCTTCTAACCTTTCCATGCACAGCACGGCCATCAATTGTTCTCCTGTATTTTTCGAGGTGAGCATTTGCCTGATCGTGTCGTAACGCTTTCGTTTTAGAATTTTTGCAAACCGGCTCACGAGTTTTGTTTCTCTTCCTTCATAAAAACACGCAAACCCAACCATCTTGTTTTCATCGATGCTGCATAGTTACGGGATGAAGAGATACTTTCATCGAACACTTCTACTCGCTTTCTTTATCAACTTCACCTCTCCTCTTGTTATCCCTGCCTCGATGGGCCTGATTAAAGATTGTTTTAAAAGCTGCTCGAATATCACAGAGTTTTTTCCATCCAGAACAATGTTGCATTTGATTTTACTTCTGGTTCCAGTGACGTGATCAATGCTTTGAAAAAATTTATCGTTATACAACGTGACAATAAGGTCCATGTCTTTTTTTTCCAGAAGACTGGAGAAGACGAGCAATTGGGTGCGGAAGTCGTTATTATTCTCGGAATAATATCCAAGTTTATCAGTAAGCGCGCTCATCTTCTTCCACCCTTTTTCGGATAGCTCGATAAACCTTTTCGCTCCCTCATACTCAATTTGCATCTTAGGACACGATGAGTAGTTGAGAGTCACCATGTAAGGCTTAACCATGCGACCTGATGCGCGATAAGAACTTTTAAGCTGTATGATCACCGATGGAATAAATGGACAACTTCTTTTGATGCCGGAGATATACGTTTGATCATCGAGGAATGTATCCTTGATAAAATTAATTAAGTTCTTGTCATCGATGGTGGTCTGAGATTTTCCAGAGTCAAGCCTTGTGACTGTAACTGTTGATGCAGTCAGTACCGAATAAATAAATTCTTCATCCAAAATTTTTTGGATTGGAATCGATGATCGGAACTCTGGGCTTTGCCCGTATATTGTCGAGGACATACATAAAACAAGACACAGAGTCCATCTCATGATACACAAATTAAACAATTTTAGACCCAGTTGAGAATAATAAGTCAACCTCAAGTTTATCTAAGGCCTAATGTGAATCATGGTGTGCTGGCTAAGCCCTTTGTCACGCGCATCGGCAGCGGTTTTTATCGCAGCCGCGTTCAGCACATCTCTCCACGTCAACGGTGATGAGGCAGCCGATGCTCTTACATTAAATTCCTTTATGAAGTTTTGGCAAAAGTATCCGTAGCCTCTTTGTCTGTTCGTCAACGGGTCAACTTCATCGCTGTAGATCGTAAACTCATTGGGCCTGCTCGTAGCTACCAGCACATTCGCAGGATTTTGAAAAAGGTCCGACACAAGTTTGACATTCCATGAAAATCCTCCTGCAGTTAGTGCAGGTGCAAGCACTTTAGGTCTTACTTCTGTGATACCCGGAATAATATTATTGCAGCATTCAGCAAACACCATAGTCAGTCGGGCATTCTTGCTCGCGAGAACATCGTGCACGTCTTTAACTTTAAGGGTGTTCGTTGCAATCTCTGTTGGCACCGACGAATTTGTGAGTATCATTCCTGGCCATCGATCATGTGACGTTGAGTCGGGCGGAGGGGAAACAGTACAGTAGCCATGACCGGAATAATAGAAAACCAGAATGTCGACATTTTGCTTAATTGGAAAATTCAACTTGGATTGTACTTCGGATTTATTGAAATCATTGTCAATTATTTCAATGCTTTTAAATCGAATATCAAGAAGCTTTGCAACGTCTTTGAAAAAATTTTTAATCTGGAGATGATTGTTTGAGAAATTACTACCGACTGCCTGATCGAGATTGTTAGTCAGCAGCACAAGGTGCATAGTTACTTGTGCAAGGGGATTAGTGCTCTCTACAGGAGCCGAAGTTGGATTGTCGATCTTAAATTTTTTTAACGTTTCTTCTAACTCGTCGGAATTCTTATTGATGATCGAAAATTTATTGACGACACCTTTTTGGCGACCGAAATTCATATCCGAATAAACAAAGTCTGGAACCATCAACCCGGTCCTTTTGTCTCTCTTAAGCACGATGACATCGGGATAGTAACTTATTTGTTTAGAACTAGGACCAATGAAAAGCGGGTCATGACCCTTTAGAATAATATCCGACGTTGGCAGTCCATCCTTGAAAGTTAACTCTGAAGTGATGGAAGTCCTTTGCTCCACGAGATAACTAACTTTTTGCCAACTGTAGATTACCCGCATCAACCCATGACCATTACCTGAGTCGATTGCAAATGTGTTGTAACGGATTCCGCCGGCGGTATACTCTAACAGATAATAACCACCTTGCTGCGCATTGGACGGCACTACCGAAATGAAAATGCTTAGCAGTGCTACAACCCATGTAGCGCTACTGAAAAGTGTTTTTTTCTGAAGCATAGATGTTATCATTTTAGTTGCGATTGAGGAAGCCCTGGATTGTCCTTTGGCCCAACAACTGTTGTTACTCTGAAGGGACTTTTGAATGCTTTCAAACTTATTTCGGGTTCGACCCCTGCAGCTAGTTTTATATTCGTTTTTCCCAATTCATCGATATCATATGCTTCAAAACCCATAAGCACACTTCTGATGCTTGTGTTGCTTGTGCTATATACTTTACCTCCGACCTTTACAGCTGGAGTCGCAACCCCAGAGGCATTGGCTGAGATCTCCGTCGATGATGTGAATCGTCTGCTTGTCAGCACAACACTCTTCACCCAAATTCGGCGTAAGCCAGGCACACTTGTATCTTTAGGATTTGAGTTGACCCATGCCTCAGCTTTCTTTTTGATATCATCAAATTGCACAGCATTCAAAGAGATATTGACAAAACCGATATCGACCATTTCGAGTTCGGCCATCTCATTGGCCGAGAATGACGCAGCAAAACTTAAGTAGCTTCCTTCAGCTTCTGCGCCCTTCGTTATCTTTGAATTATAATAGTTCAATGATTGATCGCTCGTTAGCGGATGATATGTTGGTGTAAAATTGATTGGGTAAAGTTTGCCGCCTGTAATTGGCTGCTGTCCTTCCCTTATAAAAAGAATGTTGCCTACCAGATCTTCGGGAGTGTAGATCGCAATTCCTCCGGGATAGATTGATCTTTCACGGTAGGCTTCAGGAAGCGACAAGGTTGGTGTGACCGGTGTAAAGCGGACTCCGCATGAAGACATTAAAGCAAAAACGACAACAAAGTGAATGGAATGATTTAGATTTTTCATGGTAGTGGGTTTATTATGAAAATGAAAGAGCCCATCCTTCTCTTGGGAAGAGAAAGAATGGGCTCTTATCAAATGTAAGTTTTAGGCCTTAAAAAAGAAACCGCCTTCGAATATTTATTATCGCAAATGATAAGTATACGGCTGAAAAAAATTGTTTCGTGTTAGTTCATGTGACGACGCCACTTCTAAAAGCATGGAACTCACTTTGAAATATATGTGAGTCAAAACTAGATGTATGGAGCTCACTTTTAAAAGTATGATAGGTAAATCTAAATGCTTGGAGCGTCCCACTAAAAGCATGGAACTCACTTCTAAAAGTATGACAGAAACAGCACTTTAAAACCCTTTGCGCTCTTTGCGTCAAAAGCATTTGTATTTCTAAGATTAACGACCTGCTGTCGTAGCCTGATAATCTTAATCAACACAGAAATACAAAATGCATTTAACCGCAGAGAGCAAAAGGAGGAAACGCAGAGAAAATGAAAGGTGATCCGTGGCTCTTGCGATAATTTTTTTTAACCGCAAAGAGAAATGCAAAGGAGGCGCAAAGACACAAAAGGAAGTCCTTGCTGGACGAACTTCGTTCGTTGGGAAACTT
>CBQWHS010000440.1:0-4356 GCA_967728665.1 uncultured Chryseosolibacter sp.
AACGGAGTGGAATATATCACGCCCGTTTCAGACGGACAACACTGCGAGGCGTTTGACGGCGCAACAGATGATACGCTTGCATTTTTAAATGTTATCGCTCAAACAGAAAGCCAAGCTGACGTAACCCGAACATCAGTCCGTGGTGGTAGCAGGGGAGCGACGGTAGCAATGCTTTCAGGGGAACGTGATCCACGGATTAAGAAAGTTATTGCCGTGGCCGGGCCGACCAATCTGTTATCTCTGACTGCAACCCATGAAAATGATGCCACCTACCAGTGTCAGTTTCTCGCTGAATTTGTTCACGGTAATCGAACACTACATGATGCCAGACAATTAATGATTGCGAGCTCACCGTTGTACTTCGCTAAATTTCTACCCGACACTCAAGTTCATCTTGCCGAAAACGATAAAATTGTTCCTATCACACAAGGAAGTGATTTGAAATCGTCTGCCGTAGCCTCAGCAAATCCACACACATTAGATTTGTTCATCTACGAAGGAACAGATCATCAAACCATCGCCACGAACAATACCAGTATGAATGATCGAATAGAATCATTCTTGTTAAACTTATAACAAGCCTGGTGGAAACGCATTGCTTTCCAATCTTCTCCGATTGAGAAAGGTGATCCGGATCATCGCGGTTTTAATCCAATCCTCACTGCTGGACACAAGTCCTACCTGGCTGATTTTGTTTTTCTTAACGAAAATGTGAACTAAGAAAAGCTGAAGGAATTTCATAATCATCAATGTTAACAAAGGAGACAGTTGCTGGTAAAACAAAGAAGTTCAATTACTGGAGTTTAAATAATGATGCAGCCATTTCTACTTCGCTTCGTTGTGCGATTACCTTGTTACTGATGGCAAAGGCTTGCAGATAAAGGCACAGATCATGTACAATTTGTTCGGCGTCCCGACCAGGATTCTTTCGACTAAGGACTTTGTCGAGTTGATGGATGATCTGTTGGATACAGAGAAAACCATAGAAGCCTTTAGCGACAAGTTGGTGTATAACCTTTCCAACTCTGCGGCATTTTCCCTGGAGTCAGTGATTGAAACCAGGGAGACGGTGATCTTTTACGCATTAGCAAAACCGCACTTTGGGACATTTGATATTATGGAATACATCGAGTATCCAAGTGGCTGTAACTGTATGTTGATATCCATCCTGAAAAGACTACAAATGACGGAGGTTCAGTTGCATAAGTGAGAACAGGTAGATAACAGAGCACTACAAAGGCAAAAATTGATCCGAGGTTTATCGAGGCCTAGAAAAAGAATTACCGGAATAAAAATCTGAAAGCGAGATGACCGGAATTTATAGAAATCTTCAGGTAATCTCCTTAAATGAAGAGGTCAAAATAATCCCTCATCGGCAAAGGAGAAGTATCCTCTGCCGTTATAACGAATTTAATTTGTCAGGTTCTGGGGTTATCAGTTATGTCCCTCATGAGCTCACCAATTTCCTCAATAGACACGAGGTATTTTGGAGACAACGTTCCAAAAGTCTTTTCCGCGTTAAAGGATGAATGATATCGAAGTCGTTTTAGAATCATGTAGTCGGGAAGCAACAATGTACAGTTTTTAGCAAATAAGAATGCACAACTTTTGGGAACCATGATGTACAATATTTGGGAACCATGATGTACAACTTTTGGTAAATAAAACCAGATCTTTCTTAAGATTCAAAAATTGGTTTCCGATTTTTTATGCGGTAGCTTTTTCCACTGAGGTTTATGATTTCGCAATGATAGAGTAGACGATCCAACAAAGCAGTAGCCAACACTTCATCATCAAGCAGTTTAGCCCAGTCTGCGGGCATTTTATTGGTGGTGATGACGAAGGAAGTATTCTCATACAGCTGATTGATGAAGTTGAAGAAGTTTAGGGCTTGCGTCTTCTCTACTGGGAAAAGCATGATATCGTCAATGACAATTAAATGAGCTTTGGCCAATCGTTTATACTCCGCGGCAGCAGTGCGGGTAACGTCTTTAAGATTGAGCATGTTAAGCAATTCATCCATAGTTCTGAAGTAAGCTTTGTATCCCTTCTTCACTGCATCGGCACATAGCCCGGCCGAGATGAACGTTTTCCCGGTTCCGGAAGGGCCCATCAACATCACGTTAAAGATTTGATCGACCCAGTTGAGTTCGCGCAGCTGATTTAGACGCGTTTTAGGCAATCCATTTTCCACGGTGTGGTCATATACATCTAAATCGTGTGATCGTGGAAGCCTGGCGGTTTTAATGCGCTTGGTAAGTTCTTTCTCCGCGCGATGATCCGCCTCTGTTTTAAGCACGTTGAAAGTAAAATCCAGAAAGCCTGCTGAAGTGGATTCGGCATTGGTAATAAGTCGCTCGAGATTAGCGCTAATACCTGTGGTCTTGAACTTCTGGCAATACTGTTTGATCTGTTGTTTTTTGTCCATAGTTATTTTTGATTTTAAGTTTCAGTGTAAGGAGTCCCGAGGGCGGGACATTTTTTGATGAGTTTTTTTTAGGCATGGAGGGCCTCGAAAAATATCAACCTTTTTTTCATATTTGCGGCCATCAAGTGAAACGGAAGCGGGCTCTGCTGGAGAGCAACCCGCCAGGGATAAACTTGATGGCCGACAAAAATGTCGAACCGATTAGGGCAGATCTTTAAATGGATTTGCCCTTGTTTTTTAGCAGTTCTTCATAATCATTGATTGAACTTTTCTCCGGTTGTATGTGCGCTTTGCTCGCTACCCCTGATAAGGGATTTAATAGAATCATTTTTTCTTGCGTGTTCTGTTGAGTTTGTTGCCTTAACTCCTGATCCACCATAGCTTTAAAATCAACGGCACTAAGGATGTTATTTTGATGGCAGAAGATGATTGCTCTGTGGACAATAGACGCTTCTGTGTTTTCAACTACTTCGCGTATCAACTGCAGCTGATCTCTGATGTAGCGTGGTTTTTCACGGCGTATCGCTTCAAGCCAATCGTAAACAGCAAGACCGATTGCACCCGCGTCAATCTGTTTGCAAAGTTGATTCATTAGCTCCTCAATCGTCTTGGACTTATCTCGTTTATGATCGGTGTTCATCACTTTCAGGCCTTTCCCTGCCGGGATTTGATGACGACATAGTTCCTGTTTGCCCTGCGAGTCGAGTATGACCAGCGCATCCAGTTCTTTTCGTACCGACACCAAACAGCCACGACCGGTGTAGGTCCCTAATGGAAGGGAGTATAGATTACTTTTCCAGGATATCGTGTTATCTTTTCTAACTGTGTAGGTAACCAGAGGAAGTTTTACCGTGTAAGGTATATACGCTTTTAGGTACTTCCGCTCCTCGGTCATCTCTGAGAAGGGGTCTTTTTTAGTTGTTCCATGAGGCAATACATTAGCGGTTCGTCCAAGCCATCCCAATGCTTCATCATTAAGTGTTTCCTCGTTATAGTAGGTTCGGTTATAGAGAAAATTCTGCTTGACGTATTTGACCACATTTTCTACTTTCCCTTTGCTCTCAGGGTCTGCTTTACGACAGAAGTGAAGCTCAAAAGATTGTTCTCGAACGTAGGCCCGAAAGGCTTCTGTTAAAATGAGATCCCCCTTATTTTCGCTGACCAGAAAGACTCTATCCTGGTCATAGACAATGCTATAAGGAATACCTCCGAAGTATTGAAAGGCCAGTTCATGCGCCAGCACAGCCAACTCATCAGTAAAGGGCCGACTGATAAACCAGATGAATTTGTAACGCGAGCGCGACAAAGTCATCACAAAGAAATATACCTTGATTCTGCTGTGTGATGAAGTGCGCATGTTAGTGGTTCCGAAATCAACCTGCGCTTGCTGCCCATACGGTAGTTCTTCCACCACAAGATATTGTCGTGGCATCGACACTAAAGGCAAGTTGTACTTGTCTCGAATCCAATGAACAAAATTATACACCGTCTTGGGATCGACCTTCGGAAAGTCAGCATGATGTTCCTTAAGCCAATCATGCATCTGTGCTGCAGAGGTGTCACTAAAACGCTCCAAGCGTTCCTTGACAAAATTTTCGTAGAGCAGAAGTTCTTTTTTGCGCTCAGACTGTTTGGTCAGGAATTCTCCATATTCCTGTTCAGTCATGGCAAGATACTTTTTGACGGTGCGCCTGTCAATGCCCAACAGGTCGCTGATTTTGGACGCGGAATAACCTTCCCGATCCAGTCTTTGAGTCTCGTAATACACGATGAATTTGATAAAATGTACAGTCATTTTCACTGGTTTAAAACCAGCGAATTTCGATTTTTAACTGTGCATCATGGTTCCCATTTTCTGTGCATTATGGTTCCCATTTTCTGTACATCCTTATTTCCCGAAAACTGTGCATTTTAAATTCCCGATTACA
>CBQWHS010000441.1:0-4355 GCA_967728665.1 uncultured Chryseosolibacter sp.
ATAATAGACTGCACCTGCCAAGCCCTGACCCTTCCAATCATTTTTGTAGTCTTGCGATTCAAAAACTTTTTTGCCCCACCGGTCGAGTACAGTCAGTTGTATCTTTAAGCCAACCTCGGTCGGAGCTAGCAAGTCGTGCCCAAGGCCAATCTCGAAATTATCGTTGTAGCCCGGTGAGTCATCGGGAGTGAATACATTTGGAATCAATAACTTATAAATCGGTATTTGCACTGATTCTTCAAAGGCACAAAATTCTTTTTGTGCAATGAACTTTAGATTATAGGTTCCGTCTTTTTCATAAAGATGTTCAACTTGCGTTTCCTCTGACGTAATTCCATCGCCAAAGTCGAAGCGAAACGTTACGTCATCAATTGGCAATGTTTGGTTTTGAACAATGACTGTCGGGCGATTTATACAACTGCCTTTGACAAGGTACTGCCAGTCCACATCAACGCTATCCAGCACAGTAACTTGCACCGTATCTTTTCTTACGCAATTATTGGCATCCGTAACGGTGACAAAATATCGAGTGGTGATTGCTGGCTTCACAACCGCTGAGGAATTCGATGAAGAGAAGGTATGATCTTCGGTAGACCACGCATAGACTTTTCCTCCTGTGGCCGTTAATTGGAATGTTGTGCCTTCGCAGATTGCGGCATCATCGCCAACTTTAATTTGATCTTTAAAATAGGTGATCGGTTTTATTACTGAGTCTGCCTTGTTACAAGTCTTAACGTTTGTCGCCTTCAATTTTACGTTAAAAACTCCTTGCTGTTGAAATCCATGCTTGATAAAAGTGGGATCCATCTTTGTTTGACTGAGACTTGTGCCATCGCCAAACGTCCAAACAAAATTCTCACCGTTCAAGCTTTTGTTTTTGAATCCAAGTGAATCCGGATAACAGACATTATTATATCCAGGTTTAGTAAAATTGACATCGTAGGTTTCAAAGAAGGCGTGAACATTATGTCTTACCGCCACATTTAGTGTGTCACTTTTCGTGCACCCGTTCGAATCTACAATTTTGACAAAATAAACTGTTGCGCTATCGGGCTTCACGACCGGAGATTGCTGCGTGGAAGAGAATGTTCCCTTTTGGTCTGTCCATTTGTAACTAACACCACCGCTTGCCACAAGTTTAAGACTAGTTCCCTCGCAGATTAACTCGTCTCTACCCACGAACATATTGGGCCTAAAATAGTTAATGATTCTAACGGTGGTATCGGTCTGGCTACACGCACTCAGGTCTGTAACTTTAAGCTTAACATGATACTGTCCTGATAATTGGTATTGATGAATAAGGTTTCTGGAGTCGGTGTCAGTTTGGTCAACAATTGTTCCGTCATCAAAATCCCAAGTAATCGTTTTTCCTCCGGTGCTGAAATTTTGAAATACTATAGAATCGGGATAGCAAACATTGTTAAACCCCGCCATTGTTAAGGCTGTGTTATTGGTATCGAAAATCGCCCGCAGCGTAGACAAGTCAAACTTGAATGCAGCATTGTTGCAATTCAAGCTTTGGTTAACCCGCGATTTGGCATTCGGCGTGGTTGGAAAATCCGATGTTGCATGGCCTGCCGTATTTCCAAACTGGCACCCTGAACATACTGCGTGATAAACGATGCCATACTTATCGAAGCGTGATGTACCTCCATCAACATGCGTTTTTGAGAAGTTGCCGCCAAGGTAACTGGCGTATACCAGCTGAGTGGCATCTCCGTTGAGCACCATAAAATAAAAGTCAGAGCCCGATGTCGTCTTTTGGTAAGCATCGGTTGTAACGGGCATACCCTTCGTGTCGCTCTGCCAAAAACCAGTACTTGGACTTGAGTTAACAAATCCACCCCACCCTGCCATGTAGATATTATCGCAATCATTAACCAAAAAAGCAGTGGGAGAAATGTTCGGAACTACAATACCGCTGGTAGATCCCGAACCAAAAACCGTTGATATTTGTACCGTACTTAAGTCGGGGGAAAATTTTTGCAAGAACTGACCGCCATTTGCATTTTTATAAACTCCGGACGTCACAGGCATGTGGCCCGCGGTCTGACCATAACAAAACACATTTCCGCTGGCATTAAGATCAACGAAGTAAACCTGGTCGAAGGAGTTTGTGCCCGTAAATGTTGCATTCATGATCGCGCTTCCATCGGCAGATACGCGTGCGATCCACCCATCAACAATGCCATTGAAAACTGGCTGATATGAACCTAACGTCACAGGGAAATTGGAGCTTGAAGTTCCTCCTGCCAACACAAGATTTTGATTGTTGTCAAACTTAATAGAATAGGCCGCGTCAAAACCTGATCCACCAAGATAACTTGACCAAACGATCCCCGATAAATCCGGCTCAAGCTTAGCCACAAGTCCATCGGTAATACCTCCATTAAATGTGTTATCAAATCCGTTGACGATCGGCAGATTGCTGGATCCGGTAACCGAACTTATGTAGACATGGCCGGTGTTATCGGTGATCACGTCTCCTCGCATTTCGTCACCGTAGTTTACCACCAGGAACCCTCCGGATTGCTTAGGATGGTTTAAGCCGTCATTGCCCGATCCTCCAAAAAATGTTGAACCCACCAGGTGATCTCCGTTTGGCGACAATCTGGTAATTACGATATCCCATTGGTCCTCCGTATCAAGTACACGATTAAAAATGGTAGTGCCGAGATTAAATGTTTTATCAAAAGCGTTGGTACTGGTTGGATAGTCGGGCGAACTTGAGATGCCCAACACGATTAGGTCGCCAGTAGTTTTATCGACCACAAGGCTTTCAGGTGAATCGTTATTCGTACCACCTAAATGTGTTGCGTACAAAAATTTGGTTCCTGCCGAATCATACTTTATGATCGCCATATCAAAACTCCCATGGTTCGTAGTTTGAAAAGCTCCGGTGGTTGCAGGAAAAAAACCGCCCAACTCTTGATGAGTTACCCCCGCCGAATAAAGTGAGCCATGTTCACCTGGAGTTGCTGTACTTCCCCAATTGTCAGCCGAGGAACCTGAATAGGTTGAAAAAATTAACAGTGGGTCAATGATCAACTCACGACACTCATCATAGTCGGCCGGGAAAGAAAACGAGACCGTGTTTTGACTGAGCTTGTATTCACTTTGCACTGTTTGTTTGTTTCCGTTATTGACCTGATAGGAAAATGGCTTTAATTCAGTGAGTGATCCTACTGTTGTTTGAATTTCCAATTCATCATTTGATTTTTCGATGCCGCCAACACCACAGTATTCAATTTTGATTTGTGACGGATCAGCTCCTGACTTTACGATGAAATCATATTTTAAATTGCTTCCAACGGAGGTGACACGAAAATCGATTCCACTGTATACGTCCTTATAAAGAATGGAAGAATATGCGAGCGCATTTGTGGCCCATCGGCTAGCGTCATTGCCAAGAAAATAATTGTAATGGCCGTCCAGTGGATTCTCTACAACAGCTTTTGAATTGGGATTCGATCCTAAAAGATTTATTTGGAAATAATGTCCATTAATAGGTTCGGTTGTCGCGTGTCCATCGGATTCATTAACAGCTTCATGATTTGCGAGATGTCGTTGTTCGATTTCTGCCATGTCGAGAAGCAAAACCGAAAAACCTTTAGCTGAAACGCCTAAACGCCCACCTGCAACGCGGGCTTGAAAATCAATATCGTCATTCCATTGGCCTTTGTTTTCGATAAAACGCAGACCTTGATTATCATTCTGACTAAGAGCACTGAAAGAGATCAATAAAAGCAGGAGGGCCAATCGCATAATTTCGCAATATACGAATTTTCGCAACGGCTGGTAAGTGTTATAACCCTTGCCCTACCTGCACAAACTATTACGTTTTCATACGACCATAATAGTTTGTAAATGAAATTGTTATGCCACTTTAATTAGTGCTTTAAATTATAAGTTGTGCTTGCAAATTCCACACACACCTATTCCCAATGTACAGACTACAGCTTAAAGGGAATTGACAATATCGCATCAGAACTGTAGGCCAAATGCATAGTAATTCAGAGCATCCTTACGGCCTCGTGCTTGTTATACGCCAGAACCTGTCTTCATAAATATTAGAATCATGACAACGGATGATTGCGCAGGATTCCTGCGTGATCTTCCTGACTTCCGATCCATAACATCGATGCAAAGGCAAGCAGGAAAATAGTTGTGATTATCTTTCTCCATCCTATGCACATAAATAATTTCTTAGCGTTCATCGGAGACCGAAGCAATTTGACATAACGCTGCAATTATATAGCAAGCTCTCACGCACATCAATCTCGCAACCATCCAACTAATCCCAATCACCCCAGTCGCTACTCTTACCATCACCATCGTCTAGGCCTGTCGTGGCT
>CBQWHS010000442.1:0-4354 GCA_967728665.1 uncultured Chryseosolibacter sp.
TTGTTTCATGGTCAATCCGAGATGCGAGGCAAGCATTGGCTCGACACCAGTACCTAGTGCAATAAGTACAGATATAGTAGTGAGCTCACGTTCGGCAAAAGTCAAGACGTCTCTTGAAAAAAGATCCGCGAATAAATGTTCTTTTAAGAATGTGTCAATTTCCGGACTAAAGGCACCATAGCCGCTGGTAGGTTTTTCGATTGGCCCATCGGTTGAGCGTCCACCGAGTTTTGCAAGATTCTTCCATCCAGTTTCATATTTATTTGAATCGGTGACCGGAGTAGCGTCTCTTCCAACATTGTCTTTAATTCCCTTAGCCTTTCTTTCATCAAGCGTTGCCATTAATGTTTGGAGACCGCTTATGCTTCGTGGAAACCCACAATAGGCGTATAAATGAACGAGGACTTCTTTACATTCATTTATTGTCAGACCTGCATCGAGCCCTGTGTTGAGAGCTTGCTTTAATTTGGTCAAATCACCTTTTGCTGTGAATGCTGAAATTAATGTAATCGATTTTTGCTTTTCGGTCAGCGGCTTAGCTTCTGATGGAGTTTGTGCTTGCGTAAAGGCAGTAAACAAGCTGAATGCAAACACAATTAAGCTGAATAAGGTTGTTGAATTTATAGAGCGCTGTTTCATTTTACCACATTGATTTTTTGTAACCACTTTTGTACTTCGGATCGCGCCTGCTTTTCTTTTTCGCCTTCGATAACGAACAGAATTCCATCTTTTTCGACTCCGCCTTTTATTGAGTATCCATCGAGGATCTTGCTACCACGGCAAAGTTCTTTCACAGTCTCGAAAGAACTTCCGATGCCCTAGCCACCATTTGTGTTGAATGGAACTACAATTTTTCCAGTGAGATCATATTGCTTTAAAAAGCTTTTCATGGGCGGGGGCAATTGCATTCCCCATGTAGGAAATCCTACGAACACCACGTCATATTGCTGAATGTTGTCGATCTTAGTTTTTAATGGTGGGAGATACCCGGTTTCGTTTTCTTTAGCGACTTGATCGACAGTTGCCCCATAGTTTTCCGGATATGGATTTGCCAGTTCTAACGCAACAAGAGTTCCTCCTGTATTTTCGTGAATGATCTCAGCAATTGCTTTCGTGTTTTTTGTGCGTGATAGGTAAACGATCAGTATCTTCTTAGATTGATTTGTAAGACCTGATTCAGGTGTAGCATCCAATGTCTGGGATGAGCAAGCCAGTGAAATCAATCCAAAAAATACTAACAGTAGTTTCATCGTTAATGCTTAATGGTGTGGGTATCACGAACACTACTGAATGTCAGCGCCAGTAACTTCCAGTCTTTTTGTTTTTTGAAGACTTCGGTTACCGTAAACTCTGTGACAACATCATTGCCCCGAACATTTGCTGTCAATGTGATGCGGCTCCAAAGAATTGCTGTATCGTCTATAAGTTCAACGGCCACATCCTTTACATCGGAATTCTTATACCAGATGCTTCCGGTTTTGATGATCTCAAGTTCTTCCTCTTTTTTCCAGGTGCCGCTCATGTGAACAAACTTTGATTCATCATGGAACAGAGGAGCAAGCTTGTCCACGTTCTTTTCGGCCATCCACTGCCATTTATCGTTCGACAGATTGACAAGTTCCTGTTCTTCTTTCGTATAGATTGTCGCAGTTGTGCTTTGACCGAAAGATGACAGGTGTGCCATCGTCAAAATGCAGATCGCAAGCATAGTTTGTTTCATAGCGTATTCGTTGGTTGTTGTTATTTATCTAATTTCTTTTCCTTAAGCCACTTCGACATCAGGTCAGCAACTTCAATGTTGTTCAAGTCTGAAAAAGGAAAATGTGTGTTCCCCTTTAAACCAACTTCCGGAAGGTGAACTACAGTCACATCTCCACCACGTTTATTTACAGCGTCTCTCCAGAGTTTCGCCATTGCAAGGCGTGCACGCCATCCATCCGCACCGGGATTAGGGTCAGGCTTTGAAGGGATATTGTCGCCATAGTAAATGATGATTGGAATCTTCGTCAACTTCATAAAATCATCCATCGGTCTTCCTGCTGCCGTAACCGGACCAGATGAACTTTCAATGGGCGATGGAACCTCGCCCTCAGGGAAAATGAAGGCACTTCCGGGCTCGTATGAAACAATCGCTTTTATTTTACTATTCTTGACTGCGGTGAGCCATCCAAAACCCCCCGCATGGGAGTGAGTGACAAGTATTCCTTGCCCAATCTTGTCAAACAGTTTCGACACTGCATCTGAATTGACATCATAATCAAATCCACCAATGTTCGGTGCCATTTGCCTGAAGTACTGGTTCAGTGCTTCGGGATCTTTTGAAAACTGCACTCCGGGAAAATAGTTTGGCCAGATACCAATGCGAAATGTTCCGAACCAGGTCTGTTCATCAGGAGTAGGAACGATGGTTACCGAATCCATACTTCGACTTGCCCTTCCTCTTCGTGGTTGGTCGATTATGTAAACACCGAAACCTCGTCTGAGAAAAATATTCTGATAACCTTCACGCCCATCCGGAGTGGTTTCCCATGTTTTTGAAAACTGACCGACACCGTGCCAAAAGACAAGCGGAAGCTTCTTAGCATTTACGGGAATTTGATAAAATACATAGGCGTGATCGCCATGAAAAGTTTGTCCTTCAGGAGTGCGCTTTATTGGATCAAATGTTCCTGGATTGGTTTTAACTGATCCGCCCACCGCAAAACTTCCCTGGTCTTGAATGACGATTGGTTTCTTTTGTGAATAGCCAAGAAACGACGATAACAATAGAGCAATGGCAATAAAATGTTTTATATGTTTCATCATTAGAGAAGTTTTAGATTCATTTATTGTATTCGTCATCTGACACTTCGTGCAGCCACACCGTTTCACCGAGATGACGATTTGTTATTGCAACCTGTACGAAGGAAGTGTCTGCACTTGCGCCATGCCAATGAGGTAAGTTTGCCGGGCATTTGATGACATCACCTTTGCGAATTATTTTTTTAGGCTGTCCTTTTTCCTGATAGAAACCAACTCCATCAATCACCAGTAGGATTTGCCCACCTGGGTGCAAGTGCCATTTTGTGCGCGCGCCCGGCTCGAAAGTGACATTACCAACAGCGGTCGGATTAATGCTATCCGCCTCCATCAATGTGTTCAAATACACATTGCCTCTAAAGTTGTTGTTAGTAGCTTTAGTACCCTTTGAAAAAATGGTGTGGGAATCGGACTGTTTACTACTACGCTTTTGTTGCGCGTATGATGAGATGATCATTACCGAGAGGCAAGCAAGTATCAGAAGTTTCGTCATACCGTTACTAAGTTTCTTTTTGATCGTGTTTTCTATTTCAGACTCTTGTTGAAGAAATCGGTCAGTTTAGTCACAGCCTGATTCACATACTCAGGCTTCCAATAGCTTTGTATGTGAGTAGCTCCATCAAGAACAAAAAGCTCCTTACTTTTTGCATTCGTGGCTTTGGCAAAAGCCTCATCCGTCATGTATTTGGTGTCTGCTTTGTTTCCCGCTATCATCAATAAAGGTTGGTTGATTAAGTCCATGTTGGTTGTGGCATCCCAAGTCATCAGGTCTAGAAGACTGCTCATAGTATATAGAAATGTCGAGTTCGGATGGGCATGAGTCCGGTAGTAATACTGGTATCCCTCGCGATACAGATCGGTCGAAGTCTTTGCAATTTCTTCATCTGTAATGCTTGCAATGCCAGCGTAGCGTATTTCGCCACCGGCAGCTTCTTGTGCACGGGCATCGGAAGCTTTCTTTAAACGCTCTTCAATTGTAGCTATTTGTGAATTTTGAAATCCATTGCGTCTTACTTCTCCCGAGTTGAACATGCTCAGGGTTGAGACTGCCTTAAATCTTTTGTCTGACTGCGCAGCTTTAATTGTATAACCGCCACCGCCACAAATACCTAAAACGCCAAGACGGTTTGCGTCAACACCCATATAACTTGAAATGAAGTCTGCCATTCCACGGATATCCTCAATTCGGAATTGTGGTTTATCGGTGTGACGTGGTTCTCCGCCACTTGCTCCCTGATATGCTGCGTCAGCGGCAATGGTGATGAAACCTGACTCTGCCAGTCGTTGCGCGTAAAGTCCTGATGCTTGCTCTTTCACTCCACCATTTGGATGGGCGACTACCACTGCTGGATATTTTTTCGTTGGATCATAATTGGCAGGCGTGTAAACATTTGCCGCGATATCAATTCCATTCAGTTTATAAGTAACGGGATGAATATTCACTTGTCCTTTTACATTCTCTGTGATTGCCCCCTCATACACCAAGGTGTACGGGTTTTGTTTCGTATTTTTTTTATTCGTTTGAGCAGTGATATTGTTAATGCTTGCTGTAAGT
>CBQWHS010000443.1:0-4350 GCA_967728665.1 uncultured Chryseosolibacter sp.
TCTAATTGTTTTTGAAATTCCTCAGGCATGGTGAATTCCGTAGTTTTCTTAAGGTTAACTTTCAAACCGGCTTCTTCAACTTTAACAGCTTCATAGATATACGCTATTAATGTTTTCTTCATCTTGATTATTTCCTGAACATTCGTGAACCGAATTTGACGTGCTACCTGTACATTCTCTGTTTGTTGAACCAGGATACCCTTGGGATCTTTCAGCAAGACGCCTTTGAAAAACAAAACTGCGCAATACTCTTTGAATGCATGTATTAGCACGATGTTACTTTTTTCAAACGTATAACAAGGAACACCCCACTTCAATTCTTCCACCAGATCACAGCCAAGGATGATCGATCTCAATGTCTCCATTTCCTTTTTCCATTTTTTGGCTTTGGTGAAGTACCAATCAACTTTGGGATTCATAAACAATTCATTTGTTGATTAAATTGTTGCTAAAGTTATTTTTCTATCCGCTGGTCTGAAGTACCACGATACGAATGTTAGAATGAGTAGTAACGCTGGTCCAAAAAATTCTTTGGCGCTATCGTCATTGGCGAAGTGAGAAAAGATGGCACCTGTCATAGCAAAGAAAAATCCCGCATATGCCCATTCCTTCAATAATGGAAATTTAGGAACAAACATTGCTACAACACCCAACATTTTCCAAACGCCAAGTATGGTTAAAAGATAGAGTGGATACCCCAAATGAGTAAACATATCTACTTCCTCTTTCAATCTTAATAATTGGACCACTCCAGTCGACACCATTCCTAGTCCGAGCCAGGCGGTAGCAATCCAATAGATAATTTTATTTCTCTTTGTCATCGTCTGTTATTTTAATTTATTCAAAATGTCTTGTATTCGATTATGTGCCATGTTAATTCCTTGAACAAAAGGCAGCTTCAATATTTGATCTCTGAGCACGACTGATTTATAGACTACATGCATTGTTAGTTTGCTGGTATCGTTCGTAAGTTTTTCAAATTCCAGAAACTCAAGCTGAACGCCAAAAGGTGTATTCTCCATTTCAAATGTTCGTGTTATTTTTTGGTTCGGGCTAAACTCATGGATTGTTCCATTGAATCTGTGTTTATTTCCTTTAGGATCCGTTGTTTCAAATTGATAACTGCCGTGTTTCTTATTTTCGAGTTTCAGAACTTTTGTCCCCATCCATTGCTCAACGATTTCGGGTTCCTCATACGCCTTGAAAAGTAATTCAAGGGGCAAATGAAATTCCCTCGTTATTAGTAATTCCTGTTTGCCGTCTTCGGCATGGACTTTTGTTTTCCCTTCCATGTTGTGTCTATTTTTTTGGTTTATACTTTTTCATTACTGCTTCCAATTTATTAAACCTGTCATCCCAGAGTTTTCGAAATGGTTCAATGAAGTCTGCAATTTCTTTCATCTGTTTGGGATTTAGGTGATAATAAATTTCCCTGCCGTTTTGCTCTTGTTTTAGCAATTCACACTCCGTCAGGATTTGCAAGTGTTTCGAAACAGTCGGTCTTGCTGTGTCAAAGTTTGATGCTATCGCTCCAGCTGTCATGGCTTGCGAAGCCACCAGCATCAGTATGGCCCTCCTTGTAGGGTCTGCTATCGCTTGAAAAACATCTCGTCGTAAATTCATTGTGTAGTTATTTGACTACAAATATATACGTAGCCATTTAACTACGCAAATGTTTTTGAGGATTTTTTAAACGCGATATTTTTTCTTTCTTCTAAACTTCTGTGAAGGAATTCAATCGGCTGTGCATAACTTTCTTAAAATAAGACTCACCATATCAATTTCTTACTGACATACTGTTGTCACTTGCCCAAGGTTGATTTGTATTACCAAACAATAAACACAAATGGATATGGAAACAATGACACAAACAGCTTCGGCAACTGCAGCAATTAGCACCGACATTTTACTGGATCAGTGGCTTGGCCACCGCAGACTTACTCGCAAGGTGATCGAGGCATTTCCGGAGGATAAAATGTTCACCTATAGCCTCGGTGGCATGCGCACTTTCGCGCAGCTTGTAACAGAAATTCTGGCTATGGGAGCGCCAGGTATTCGTGGAGTTGTCCAAAGAAGATGGGACAGCTACCAGGATGCTGAAGCCAGCATTAAGTTTAGTTCGAAAAAGGACCTATTGACACTGTGGGATAAGTCGACAGAAGAAATAAAAACGCTTTGGGCCCAAATACCTGCGGAACGCTTTCATGAAATCGACAAGTTCTTTGGTCAATACGGAGGTCCAATCTATTGGTCAATTTTGTATGTAATGGACAATGAAATACATCATCGTGCTCAAGCGTACGTTTATCTTCGTTCACTTGGCATTGAGCCGCCGGCATTCTGGGATCGCGCATGAAATAGTAGCCGTTGGGATGACGGATTGATTTGAGGAGGTACGCGCTGAAATGCCGAAGGCAAAACCCCTTGAGGCAAGTGAGGACTGTATTATGAGAATTCAATTTTACAATCCTTCAAATTGCACAATTGTCAATCGATCGCGCGTGGTGGCGGGATCTAAATGCGGCGCGCCATGCGCGTAAGGCACCATAATTTAGATCTCGCCTTCTTTTGTTACTTTTCTTTAACGAAGCAAAGAAACCGTGGGTAAATAATGACCTACTGTTAATGCTTGATGAACTGTTTTAGAAACAAGCAATTCAAATTTTCCTATCATGGGACACCCTGCAACACGGCCGCATTTTTATAGTTAAATCGTAATCTCGGTATGACGGCTCGATAGTGGCGTTGCGCCGTAGAAAAAACTGAAGGCCAAGCGCTTCGCGAACTCATGTGAAGCAATGCCTTTTCAAATCAAAAAGTCATCTCGCTCCTTTTGGAGAGGAACTGAAGGAGAGGTTGGGATTTGCTTGGACCAGCCCCCCCAAACAGTAAAATTCAAAATCTGACGAACTCCGCGATATTCTGGTTACATTGTATTCTATAGCGTAGCAAGTTTTTGCTGCGATTCTTCTCATCTAAAAATTATTCACTAAACAAATCCCATCAACCTATGAAAAAGCTCTTGTTCTTTAACTCTTTCTGTGTTTTAGTGATGACACAAATCGTTTTTGGCCAGGACCAGGACACTGATGGCTGCAAAGACCATCCCATGTTTCCGACAAGGATGACTAACTATATAATCAGCGAATGCCAGAATAATTATGATGCGGCTGATTTCAACCTTGCTGCAGGTGGATCGAAAATGGTAAATAAAGAGGGAACCAAGACTTTTATTCAATACAACTTCAATGGTGAATCGGGAAAGCAAAAGCCAAGCGTGTTGCAAATTCTCCGAAACTACGAAGCTGCGGCAAAAAAAATCGGAGGCGTTACAATTTTTCTAAACGCAGGTGAGGCCGTCGGAGTGTTTAAAATCTTGAAAAACACCAAGGAGGTCGTCTGGATTAAAGTTGAAGGCATTGGCAGTGACAGTAATGATTCCTATGTTCTCACAATTCTTGAATTAGCGGAGATGACACAGGAAGTCACTTCAGATGATATTCTTACAGCGCTGAATACAGAAGGTCGCATTGCGTTGTATATTAATTTTGAAACAGGTAAATCAACTATTCAAACTGAATCAGAAAAAATTATCGACCAGATTGCAGAGTTACTAAAAGCTAACACCGATTTGAAAATAAGTGTTGAGGGCCACACTGACAATGTGGGAACGCCAGCTTCCAACAAAACTCTGTCAGATAACCGGGCAAAATCTGTTATGAACGCCGTAGTCGCCAAAGGAATCGACAAAGCACGACTTACTGCCAAGGGTTGGGGACAAGACAAGCCATTAACCGAAAATGAAAGTGAGGAAGGAAAGGCAAAAAATCGTAGAGTTGAGATCGTGAAAATGTAGAAGGAGTTTGTATGCGTGCGAAACCAATAGTCATGCTCCTGTTTTGTTTTTATTTTGTTGAAGGGCAGGATCTCACGTCGACTGTGAATCGTTTTGAAAAAGATTTTCTTGCACAGCCGACACTGTATAAAAATTATGAAAGCCTGGCGGGCTTGTTGACTTCGCAATATCTACAACTCTCAGCAACGCAGCGAAAACGCATCCGTATGCTCATGGATAAAAGCTCTTTCTCCTCCGTGATATCGTATACAGCGAAAGAACCTGGCATTCGAATTATTATCAAAGGAAATGTAACCGATGAAAAAGGCAACGGAGTGGCAGGTGCAAGAATCATTTTCTTTCAGACCGATGCAACCGGACATTATGCACCTAATGACGGTGAAACAAAACGAATGAGTGAATTGGACTCGCGGTTGTACGGCGTGATGCAAACAGGTAAGCAGGGTGAATACGAATTGGGTACGATCAAGCCAGCCAGTTACCCGATTTTATAT
>CBQWHS010000444.1:0-4347 GCA_967728665.1 uncultured Chryseosolibacter sp.
CGTAATTTTCAAATTGGTCTCCGCTATTTTCACACGTTTTTCCAATTGCTTATTTTCGCTTTTTGAACCCCAACTAAATGTTCCTTCGAAAGATCAACCAAAGCGAATCCGGAATCCTATTGTATGGAATCACACCGCCGAAGGCTCACACGCCGGTGGAGAAAGTTTTGGAGCAAGCTGAGAAATCGCGGAATATAATTGCCTCACTGGATATTGATGCTCTTGTAGTTTACGATGTGCAGGATGAGTCTGCCAGAACGAATGAAGAGCGGCCGTTCCCATTTTCAAGTGCCATGGATCCATTTGAATATGCGAGCCAGCATCTTGATCAACTAACAGTTCCAAAAATCATTTACCGCCCAGCCGGAAAGTTTACAACAGCTGAATTGTTTGAATGGCTCGATGGCCTTCACCAACACGGATGCTATCCGATATTTGTTGGTCTGCCATCTCCTGATTTTGTAGTGAAAACAAACCTGACTCAAGCGTATGAAATCTGGAGAACAAATCACGGGCACCATTCTGTCATTGGGGCGGTCACCATTCCGGAGCGTCATGCAATTTTGAATGATGAAGATGTGAGAATGCTGGACAAGATGAAGTCGGGCGTTTCCTTCTTTATTTCACAATGCATTTTTAACGTCGACTATACCAAGAAAATGCTGGATGCATTGATCGCGGCATGCGAAAAAGAAAACGCAAAGATTCCGACTATAATTTTTACGCTCACTATTTGTGGGTCCCTTAAAACACTTCAGTTTATGGAGTGGCTCGGCATCCATGTTCCGGAAGAAATAAAAGAAGAGTTGAAGGTGAGTTCAAGTCCAGTGGCCAGATCAGTTGAAATTGCAACAGAGATCGCGAAGCAGTTGATCCAATATTGCAGCGAACGCGGGGTACCGTTTGGTTTTAATATTGAAAGTGTCGCCATGCGCAAAGAAGAAGTTGACGCCTCTCTTGAATTGTTGAATACAGTCAATGATCTTTTAAAAATTAACGGCTTTAGGAATCACGGT
The DNA here is from genome assembly GCA_967728665.1 of uncultured Chryseosolibacter sp. GTDB lineage: Bacteria > Bacteroidota > Bacteroidia > Cytophagales > Cyclobacteriaceae > Chryseosolibacter. Next base: position 1,017 of record CBQWHS010000444.1, read on the forward strand.
GCTAAGGTTGCCGCTAGTTCAAATCGGTCTTCCGCTTTGTAAATTTACCATTCTTGCAGTTTCAAATTGCCCTGTCGTTGGTTGATTTCCACGGTATCTGATTGCGGTTTATTCTTGCTACCTTTCTTTACTGAATTAACAGCCATGAGATCTATTTTTGGAATCATTTTGAGACGAACACGTACAGCCGTCATAATTTTCTCTCTTTGTTTTTGGTCACAGTTTGCGTCTGCACAAGTAGATGGTCTTGTGAAAACAACGACTTCGTTTCTGAATTCTCTTTCGCCAGATCAGCGCAAGCAAACAGTTTTTTCCTTTACCGATTCGGCTCGTCTTAAATGGACGAACCTTCCTGTCGGACTTGTTCCGCGCCCGGGCATTCAGTATGGGTTACTATCAGAGGCGAGTAAAATCGCATTTCATGGTGTATTGTCTGCTGCATTAAGCTCACAAGGATATTTGAAACTAACCAGCATCATGCAACTGGATGATATCCTGAATCAACTTTACCAGGATGCCTACGACAAAGGTGATATCAAAGAGGATTTACTGACAAGACTTCAGAATCTAAAGTGGGCTCACGATAATTATTATATTTCTGTTTTTGGCGAACCTTCAGATGCCGCGTGGGGATTGAATTTTGGTGGCCACCACATGGCATTAAGCCTTACGATTGTCGATAAGAAATTATTGGTGACTCCACTTTTTATTGGAACGGATCCTGCATTGATCGAACATGGAAAATACGCAGGGTGGAGAGTGCTAAGTAAAGAAGAAGATTATGGATTCTTGTTGCTGAATTTTCTGACGGAAAGTCAAAAGTCAAAAGCAATTACATCTACCGAGGTGCCACAGGATATTATCACCAATCCCAACAGCGCCCAACGCATCGATTCATATTATGGGATCTCAGCAAAAGATTTTACAAAGGATCAATTGGAAGTTCTTAAACTTTTGATCCAGGAATACACGCACGACTTCGACCATGAAACTGCTCATCGTCTTTACGACCAGATCCTTAAAACAGGAATTGAAAAAGTTTATTTCGCATGGATTGGAAGTCAGGAGAAATTGAAGCCACATTACTACATTATCAACAGCCCTGATATTTTGATCGAGTATGACAATTTTCAAAATAAGGGCAATCACATCCACACAATTCTTCGAGAGAAGGGAAAAGATTTTGGTGGTGATCTGTTAAAGCAACATTATATGACCAGCGATCATCACAAGAAGTGATCAGGTTGTATTTCTCTTCCAATTCGTGAAATATTTTTGCAAATTCAACATTACGATTTGCAACTATGGAAACATCTGTAACCCAGCCCGAACTCGTTCAGAAAGAAAAAAGCGCGCGGATACAATCCCTGGATATTCTCCGCGGAATTGTAATGGTGCTCATGGCAATCGATCATGTGCGGGTATATTCCGGTTTACCTCCGGGTGGCCCGACAGCGGGAATATTTTTGACCCGATGGATAACGCATTTCTGCGCTCCGTCATTTGTATTCCTTGCGGGAACCAGCGCGTTCCTCTATGGCATGAGAGTGCAAAATAAATCTTCACTGGCTATTTTTTTGCTAACGCGTGGATTGATACTCGTTGTTCTTGAACTCACAATCATCCGCTTTTTCTGGACGTTTTCTGTTGACTATTCTCAATTTGTGCTGGCGGGGGTTATCTGGATGTTGGGTTGGTGCATGGTGATACTTGCAACATTAGTTTGGTTGAGACCATTGACACTCGCCATGTTTGGCTTGTTCATAATTTTCGCTCAACAAATTTTCGCATTTATTCCGAAGGCAATACCTGCAATCGGTTCCCTATGGGAATTTATCTATCCTGCAAAATTTGAAGCAGCGTTTGGAATGACGGTGTTGTATGTTTTGGTGCCGTGGATAGGAGTGATGTGTGTTGGCTATGCATTTGGTGAAATCATGGTCATGAGTTCAGAACGCAGGGAAAAGTTTTGTCACTGGATTGGAGCAAGCGCGACCGCATTGTGGCTGATCGTAGGAACAATCGTTGCGCTCAATCAGTCAGTGTCCGATGACGCTCCTCCATTTATTTTTCGGTTGTTGAATCAGCAAAAATATCCAGCGTCACAGTTATATCTGCTCATGACGTTGGGTCCATTGATTGTACTAATTCCAACTGCAGAAAAAATGAGCGGAGCCGCAGCGGATTTTTTTAGGGTGATTGGGCGCGTTCCGTTGTTCTATTACTTGCTGCACATTCCGTTAATTCACCTGACTGCTTTCGCTGTGCAGTTGATAACAACCGGTTCGATTAACCAGGAGTGGTTCGTGAATGCGCCTTACGTCTTCATGCCGGAAGAAAATCGTTGGAGCCTGGGAATGTTGTACGCTGTCTTCGTTGTCGATGTGGCAATTTTGTATTTCGCTTGTAGATGGTACTCTACTTACAAATTGAACCATCCGGACAACCCTGTTTTAAAATACATTTAAGAGGCCGCGTATCGCCCATTAATTTGGCGCCTTTACCCCGCAGGTGAGGGCAGAAAGCATTTTACTTTTGAAGTAACAAAACAAACTTATTACCATGCAAAAGATAACGCCTTTTCTTTGGTTCGATAACGACGCTGAAGAAGCAGTGAGCCTGTATACTTCTGTTTTTAAGGACAGCAAAATCCTGATGATAAATCGTTATGGCGAGGCGGGTCCTGGCCCGAAGGGATCTGTGATGACAATTAGTTTTGAATTGTTTGGTCAACGCTTCACTGCGCTCAATGCTGGCCCACACTTTAAGTTTAACGAATCGATTTCCTTTGTGATAAACTGTGAAACCCAGGAGGAAATTGATTATTACTGGGGCGCGCTATCAAAGGAAGGTGCAGAACAAATGTGCGGGTGGCTGAAAGACAAGTTCGGTTTGTCGTGGCAAATTGTTCCAACGATATTGCCGAAACTGTTTTCAAATTCCTCAACGAGTCAGAAGGTTATGGAAGTGATGCTGAAGATGAAAAAGTTCGATCTGAAAGTATTGCAGCAGGCTGCGGCTTAGCAAGCTGAGTAGGAATACATTTTTAACCGCAAATAACGCGGAGTAGCGAGGAATGCATTTTTGAACTCCCACGAGCTTCTCATTAGTTCGAGCTTTCATCTCTCAGATCACCGATGTAAAATGCAAATGTATCTCCCTGCGTTCCTTTGCTTTCTCGCGGTAAACATGAAGTTATTTTTTTGCAGCTAAACTCGTTTGCATCAAACAAAAAAAAGGAAGGCTCTTCACCTTCCTTTCAAAAATTAACAACGTTTTTATTTATTCTTCAACTCGATCGCGAAATCCTTTGCCGTTTTCGCCGTCATGA
>CBQWHS010000445.1:0-4339 GCA_967728665.1 uncultured Chryseosolibacter sp.
ACAACGCTGACTGGTTTATGCGTGTATGGATTGAACGTATTGACTTGCACGTATGCGATTTTAACTCCAACGGCCAACGCTGTGTTCGATGGCAGGGTCCACGGTGTGGTTGTCCATGCAAGAATGTAAGGTTGGAGATCACCAGCGTTAAATAAAAACTCCGACTTAGCGTTCCTCTTCACTTTGAACTGCGCCACGACTGAAGTATCTTTTACTTCTTTGTAACAACCTGGTTGATTCAGCTCATGTGAACTCAATCCTGTTCCGTCCGATGGCGAGTATGGTTGAATGGTGTACCCTTTATACAACAGTTTCTTATCGTATAACTGTTTTAAGATCCACCACAGCGATTCAATATATTCCTTTTCGTAAGTGATATAGGGATTATTCAAGTCGACCCAATAGCCCATCTTGCGGGTTAGGTCGTCCCATTGATCCTTATACATCATTACTGTTTCGCGGCACTTTTTATTGTACTCTTCAATTGAGATTTTTCGACCGATATCGTCCTTTGTAATGCCGAGAAGTTTCTCCACCTGAAGTTCCACGGGAAGACCGTGCGTGTCCCAACCGCCTTTACGCTTGACCTGAAATCCTTGTAAAGTTTTGTAACGACAAAAAATGTCCTTCACCGTCCGAGCCATTACGTGGTGAATTCCCGGAGTTCCATTGGCTGATGGAGGACCCTCATAAAACGTAAAAGTCTGGGCGCCTTCCCGGTTAGAAACTGACTTCTCAAAAATCTGTTCCTTCTTCCAGAATTCCAGCACTTCTTCAGCTAAACGCGCAAAATTGAGGTCTTTAAATTCTTTGTATTTACCCGCCATGGATACTAAAAACTACGTTGAAATGTAAATAAGACCGCAAAGATATTCGATTAAACAGATAACGCGAAATGGATCGGCGGACTTGTAATAATAACCGAAAGGAACACGGAATAGTGCAAACCGTTGAAGTCGGAACAACCTTAAAAATTCACATACTAACCGCTACTCCGCGGCCGAATGCTTGTTATGAATTTTGATTTTTTCAATGTCAATTTCCTCATCTTCTAATTCAGAGTAGTAACCTTGTCCGAACTCATCGATTAGCAATTGCTCCTTAGACTTCTTTGGTTTATCGAATGTAAGAATCAGTGCCGGGAGCAAGAGAAGGTTGGTAAACATCGAAATGACTAATGTTGTTGAGGTCAACAATCCCAAGGCAATCGTTCCGCCAAAACTGGAGAATGCAAATATTATAAATCCGGCAAATAACACGATGGAGGTGTACACGATGCTTTTCCCTGTTTCCAATATGCTGTCTGTGACTGCAACGGGTATAAAAAAATTGTTTGCTAATATTTCCTGACGATATTTTGCCAGGAACCGAATCGAGTTATCAACGGAAATTCCAAATGTAATACTGAAGATCAATGCAGTGCTGGCTTTTAACGGAATATTGAAATAGCCCATTAGTCCGGCGGTAATCGTTAATGCCAATAAATTTGGAACAAGAGAAATGATAATCATTCTCAGGTTAGCGAACAGTGCGGCCATCGAAAGTGTGATCAGTATAAATGCCAGTAAAAGACTTTCCTGGAGATTAGCAATTAGAAATTTATTTCCCTTGATGAATATTTTGGTTGATCCTGTCACCGCTGTGATAATGGAATCTTTTCCTTCAGGTGCAAAAATCTTTTTCATTCTCGGTTCGATAGTATAGCTAACAAGCGAATCCATTTTCACCGAACCGATATCGGCTATCTGCGTAGAGATTCGCATTTTCGTGAGGGTCGAATCAACAAACGATTTGAATATTCCGCTGTTATCGCTTTGGTTTTTTAAATAAGGCAAAATGAAATTCCGTTCGCCCCTTGTTGGAATGCCATAGCGGTCTGGGTTGTTGTTAAAAAAAGCCTGCTTTGATGCCTTTACAAAACTGATTAATGAAAGCGGTTTGGAAACTTCAGGGATAGAATCCAGAAAGGTTTCAAATTCCTCAACTTTTTGCAGATTGTTAACTTCTAACAGAGGTCTGCGTTTTTTTGTTTTGAATTCGACTACAAATTCCAGTGGCATAACACCACTGAAATTTTTTTCAAAAAATTTCAAATCTCTTTTTACCTGGCTGTCTTCTGGAACATCGTCCACCATGAACGACACTGATTTTAATTTCGAGATCCCGTAGACGGAGATTACCGCCAGGGCAACCGAAAATGCATAAATAATCAACCGCCTTCGATGAACCACAGCATCAATTGCCGATAAGAACTGGCTCATCATTTTGAAATTGAGATGGCGAAGATGCTTTTGTGACGGCGTTGGCAACCACGAAAAAATACTGGGAATCATCACGAGGCTCACAAAGAAGAGTGCCATGATGTTTAGTCCTGCAACAATTCCAAACTCTCTTAAGATTGTAATGTCTGTTGCCAAGAGTGTGAGGAAGCCTATGGCCACTGTGAGGTTGGTTAAGAATGTTGCCAGACCCATTTTCTTTACCACCGTAGTGATCGCCTCAAGCTTGTCGTTGGTTCTCGCAAATTCAAGGTGATATTTATTAAGAAGGTAGATGGCATTTGTGATTCCGATAGTAACGATTACCGGAGGAATCAATCCACTGAGCAACGTAATCTTATATCCGAATAGCGACAGTGTTCCCAAAGTCCACACCACGACAATAGCGATGATGATCATTGAGAACATAACGGCACGGAACGATTTGAAGAAAATGAACATGATCAGTCCAGTGATTAACGCTGACGCGTAAAGAAACAATTGCATTTCTTTCTTTACCTGGTTTGCAACAACAGTGCGAATGAATGGCAACCCGGCATAATGGAGTTCAATTCCGGTTTGTTTACTAAACGCACTTCCTTCATTGAGAAGAGAGGCTATGAGCGCTTCCCGAAGTGAAGAGTTCATCACATCTTTATTAACAGAGACCAACATCATGGTTGCGCCATTTTGCTGGTTTACGAGCCGCCCCCAGAATTTTTGTGAGAGTGTAAATTTTAGCAGGCTATCATATTGACTTTCCGAGATTTTGCGTTCGGGAAAAATATTCGCAAAATAAAATCTTTCTTTTTCAGAGTCTTTGAGAATGGCTTTCAGCACCGGAAGCGCGATAACTTCATTTACGCCACTTATCTGCCTGACATTTCGAGCGAAACTACGATAAGCTTCAAATTTCTTTTGTTCGTATACGCTGCTGTCTTTAATTCCCACGGCAATGATATTTCCATCTTCACCAAATTGAGCACGAAACTTCTGAAGCATGATCATGTCCGGATCACTTGGTGGAACCGTTTTTGCGAAGTCGTAACTCATCTGCACTTGAGAGGCGTAATAGCCCATCACGATGGTGATGAGCCCGATGAGGAGAATGAGGGTAAGTCTATATTTAATGATCAGCCTGGCAACATTATTCCACATGAATTGTGAATTTAAAACCGGCCAAAGCTAACGATTTTATGGGCAAAAATTTTAGGAGGAAATCAAGCGATCATGCAAGGTTTCGGCGGAAATAGACACGGAAAATAGTTCCTTTATTGAGTTCGCTGTCAACTTCCACGCGACCACCCATTGATTCAATTTGGGTTTTCACCAGGAACAAACCCAACCCTTTGCCCTCCATATGAAGATGAAACCGCTTGTAGAGATCAAACATGGACGAGCGGTACTTTGAAAGGTCTATGCCAAGACCATTGTCGCTAACTTTGAATAAAACAAACTCGCCTTCGATTTCCGTGTCCACGGCGAGATCAAGGCTGCTCGACTGGTTTAGACTCCGCTTAGCCTGGAAGTTATAAAATGATTTTTAAATTTTGAGCGGAAAATTCAGAGGCTGATACCTTTTATTTTTCGATACAATGACAGTGCATGCTTGTCTGTAAGTCCGGAAATAAAATCGATAATGTTTCGAAGCATGTTGTAGTAGTCCATCGGTTTTGCGATGATGGACTGCTTGGCTTCATTGGGTAGTAACAAAATAAGATTTTCGTATTTTCTCGAGGTCGATTTATTAAGAAGATAATTTCCAGCTTGAGAAAATTCTTCCAGCAGGCCCGGTAATATCTGATGACCCGATGCTTCAATTTCAACTACATGACGTGCGCGATAGATCTTATCGACTGAGACTTTACTTATTTGTGTTAGGGCATGAGAGAACTCGCAAAGATCTGTTAAGGCGCTATCGAACGTGCCATTAAGCATATCGGCTTCATGCTCAAGAAAAACGGATGTGCTCGCATTAATTAGTTCACCAATGGTAAGCGCACGCAGCGTGCCCAATTTCTCAGTCAGTCCTGACGATGATTTTAGCTTTTGTCGATCAAGTTTTGCTCTAAGAATACCGG
>CBQWHS010000446.1:0-4337 GCA_967728665.1 uncultured Chryseosolibacter sp.
ACTTCAAAAGAATGACGATTTTTTACAATTATTTTTTATGCGGAACACTCAACTTCGGGTAAAGTTTTTCAAATGGAGAATTATAAAAAAATTGCTTCTTTATGAGTAAAGAAGAAAACTTACAGGAGTTGGCTGAAATCGGCAAGCAACAAGCCAATCGTAAAAGTTGGAAAACCTTTGAACTTGAATATAGAGTGACCCAATGGTTTAATTTTTCAAGGTTTGTAGCCGTTTTTGGAATCGTTGCCATATTTCCAATCGGATTAATTGTCGTTCCTTTCTTTGCCGATGACCAGGAGGCGTTTATAGACAAATATTTTGGAATCTATCTCGCATGCATCTTTATTCCAACTTTTCTGCTCGCGATCCTTTCCATGGTTGTCGGCCGTAATCGAAAGAGGATGACCGAAGCGGAAAAAGATTCAGATGATGCAAAAGAAAAGAAATACCAACGAGCCCGTGACATTGCCAACGCTGGCTGGAGCATGTCAGCCATCGCTAATTTTTTTCGTGTGAACCTGGGTGTGAAATTGGTCTATTTCACTTTTTGGTTGACGTTTCTTGGTTATGCATGGCCTTACTTTCGCTTTTTTCATACAGCTAAAACCGTTGAACAATACGATTGGCGAATGGGTATACATACCAAATTCAATCCGGACGAACACGGGGGCTACATGGCTTTCTATCTTTTTAGTTTGTATTCTCTGCCAGTGATACTTTTTGTAATGGCAACTCCCTTCGCCTGGTGGCAGGGAAGACATCGGTTAAAAAAAGAAAAAAAGTGGCTTTCATCGCTGCCATTTCCGGTAACAGGATATCCCGAAATCCTTTCGTGTCGAAGTGACCAATTCATGTTCACCATCTGGTGGAAAGATCGAAAGCACACACCCGATAGCGAGTTCCTTCAAAACATCACCTTAGGATTGAATAAGAGGACAAGTCTTGAAAGGGAACGTGAGGGCAACAACATGACCGATAGTATTCTGATTGATTTTGAAAGCAGTTGGACAGCCCAGAAGAAAAGCAACTTCAAGTTCTATAAGTTCTTCCACAAATTCACCGAAGTAGTTCTGCTTAAGTTACACGATGAATACTCGATAGTAACCGTTGAAGTGGGTTATAACTAATCAATCGAAGGATGGAGATATTTGTTGTCGGTCATGAAATGACATTTCACATGGATCATTGATGATTAGCCCATCTCATCAAAGAGTTTAAGCACTTTTCAAACCATACACCGAGATTTTACTATACAAGTCCGGAAATATTTTCGCCTGTCTTTCTCAAGTCGACTTCAAAAGATTGACGATTTTTTACAATTATTTTTTATACGAAGTGCTCACCTTCGGAGCAAATTTTTCAAATCATTGCTTACAAATTTATAGTACATTAGATTGTTCTGCCCGGATGACGGATGTTCGCATTGTTGTGTAGTCGCATTGGATGTTTTTGTAGCTCGTTTATAAAGGCTGAGCTATAAGGCGCACATTTGTTTCAAACGTTGGCAGCATAAATTTTAACTTATCCATGCAAGAAATTAAAATGAAAAATAAGGTACCTACTGTTTCACTTCTTTTACTGATTGTACTATCGGTTGAGTTTGCTATGGCCCAAGAGCCAGTGGCTGTCAATGGAAAATTTGCGACTGTGAATGGGGCGAAAATTTATTATGAAGAGTATGGACAAGGTGAGCCATTGTTTTTGCTTCATGGCTTTGGTGCAACAGGTTCATCATGGAAATCTTTCATCCCCGAGTTTGCAAAGAAGTACCGTGTAATTGTCTGGGACATGCGTGGACACGGCCGATCAACTAACCCGGATACAAGCGCGGTTTTTCGGCATGCAACGGCTGCCCGTGATTTACTTGCGTTGATGGATAACCTGAAACTGAACAAAGTAAAATTGATTGGTCACAGCAGTGGTGGTATAGTAACTTTGTATGCCGCAACGATGCAACCCGATCGGTTCGAGGCCATTGTTCCAGTGAGTGGCCAGATATACGGTACACCTGAGGTTCGCGAATTCATTAAGCAAAATGCTAATCCGGCTACCTCACAAAACCCTAATCCTGACGCAGAGAAACAACATGGAAAAGTAAAGCAGGCTTTGCTGGAGAAACAGTTTTATAACTTCCACCGGCTTACTGATGAACCTTCTATTTCAAAGGAGCAGCTAGCAGGTATCAAGGCACGTACGCTCATTATTCATGGTGATAATGATTTTGTACCCGTGTTACAGGCGTGGGAAATGTTTCAGAATATTCCGGGTGCGCATCTCTTTGTTGTACCCAATGCAGGTCACTTTCCTTTGTTTGGTCCATTGAATGAAACAGCCTTTACGCAGAGGACATTGGAGTTTTTGAATGGAGAATTGTCGTACGGATTTCCAAAATAATTTAAAACTAAGCTCTTAAATAATCTTAATCCTTGTATGCATGGAAAAAGCCTACAGTAATATCGTTTACTTTTTCATTGGAGTGACGGCCATCATTTTCATTGGTTTTTTTAAGACTCACTTTAGTTTGTTCTCCGATTTATCCCAGATTACACTCTTCCATCATTTTCACGCTACCGTTCTGATGATGTGGTTGGCGTTGCTCATTATTCAACCAGTGTTGATACGAAAGGGAAACTATACCCTTCACAGCGCATTGGGCAAGTTTTCTTATTTCCTGGTTCCGGTTGTGGTTATCTCCATGCTGATGGCTTACAGGAATCAATACTTCATGTTTGAAAAAATGGGGTTGTCTCATAACATAGCGCTTGCAACTGTATTCGACCCGCTTACCGATGTTTTGCCTTTTACTATTTTTTATATCCTGGCCATTAGCAATACAAAAAAAATCCCCAAACACATGCGGTATATGATTGGCACCGCTCTTCTTGTTGTGGGTTCCGGTATCGTAAGGATACTATTCCTGATTGGGTTAACCCGCGAACTTTCGTTTTACGGCAACACGTTGATCACTACTTTGCTATTCGTCAGCTTCATCTGGTACGATAGAAGTAAAGGACGACCAATTATAGACAATGCTTTTAGCACCGCTTTTGTGATATTCCTGATACCTACTGTTTTGTCGTTCATTATCCCTCAAACTGTATGGTGGCAAAATCTTGCGGAGATATTTGTTAATGTGGCTTTCTGAACCGGTGATTAACCTAATTGTTTTCAAAATATGAAAATTTTGCTTTTCTCCTTGTACCAGCACTTGGTGGTTGCGCTGCTAAGCAATACTACAGGACTCATTCCTTAATGAGACATCCAATCTAATTCCGCTGGAAGAGATAAATATTTTCCATGAAATATCCATCAGCTAAATGCAGACTCAACGCAATGACTAAACATGGGTATTCCATTGGTTCTATCTTTCCGAAAGAAAAGCAAGGTTCGTTTATTTTCATGATATTCAATTGGGTAAAAAATTTAGACACATGAATGTTACCAATATGTTGTTTAGAACCAGCACGATCTATTTCGTGTTGTTCTTTCTATTTGCCATCTGGGCTTTCTGGCCGAGCTATTACAGCAACCCTTTTCAGGTCACACAGACAAACGTCCATGTGCATGGCATCCTCATGACTTGCTGGTGCCTGATGTTGATTGCTCAGGCTACTTTAATCAGATTCAAAAAATATTCACTTCACAAAACCGTAGGGAAGTTATCTTATGGATTGGTTCCACTGATACTTGTGTCGGGGGTAAATGTTGCGCATTTCAATATGACTCATGTGACGGACGTACCCATCGAACACTATTACTTGATCTTCGGACATCTATACATTTCATTCGTTGCGTTCGCAATCTTATATGGTTTGGCCATCTGGTTCCGAAAGGATTCTGCTACCCATGCCAGATATATGATATGCACAATTTTTCCGGCCTTCACGCCTGTATTTAGTCGACTCATCTTCAGCAATTTTAAGTTCATTTTTCCATTCCTACCTGAGCTGAAGGGCATACCATTAGTGCAACTTATTGGGTTTGGGTTGGCGGATATTTTACTCTTGACTCTTTGTATACTTGATTGGCGAAAACGAAAACAATGGAATGGTTTTCCCATAGCATTTCTGGTTATGCTTTGTTATCATCTTTCTGATTTCACGCTTTATCACTTCGCAGCTTGGCGAAGATTTGTCGATTGGGTAATGAGTTTGCCATTATCTTGATACCCCTTAATGGTTATTGAGTTCGCTTGGATTTGGTGGCCCTCTGTCGTAAAACTGAAATCGAAAAAATGACAAAACGCATGATGACCGGGATACAACTCTTGCATCACAGCCTGATATTATTTGACATCAATGCTTATAATTATGAAAACTCTGATCCTCCTTTTATGT
>CBQWHS010000447.1:0-4331 GCA_967728665.1 uncultured Chryseosolibacter sp.
CTGCTCCAAAATTTAAAACGACATTTTTGTTTTTGAAATTTGAGGGAAGCGTGAATGATCGCTTATACCAAAGTTGATTCTCTCCTCCCACAGTCTTGCCTACACCAGACAGCGCAGACTCGATGGCAAATGGAACAAGAATTTTTCCACCGTAAGTTGTTGCTGAGGTTTGGTCCTTGGGAAGAATAGCGTATTCCCAAAGGCCATTCAAGTTCATCCATGTTTGCCTGGCAAACTGAGGTCGCGGATAATCTTGTAAAGTTTTATTGGGGTCAATTTGTTTCGCCCAGTCAGTGATGATTTTTCCTTCTACAATTTTCCATTCGGCGGTTTGTGAAAAACCATTTTGGACGATTAAAATAATCGCAACAAAGACGATCCTTGTATTCATGGGTAATTGAATAAGTAAAAAGGAAAAATGTTTTTTGATCGGGATTAAATAATCCGACTACTTAACGGTGAATGCGTAAACTGTTTGCGTCTTGTAAACTTCACCAGGATTCAGAACAACCGATGGATATTCTTTTCTATTCGGTGAATCCGGGAAATGTTCTGTTTCGAGGCAAAGTGCATAACGCTTTTGGTAAACGGTGCCATACTTTCCTGTGACTGAGCCATCGAGAAAATTCCCCGAGTAAAATTGCAAGCCTGGCTCAGTTGTATAGACACTCAACACACGTCCATTGGAGGGGTCATGAACTGTAGCGGCAACCTTTAATGAATCGCCTGGATTGTTGAGAACCCAACAATGATCGTAACCGCGACCAACTTTCAGTTGTTCATCATCTTTATCTATGCGTGAACCGATAACCGTTGGAGTTTTGAAATCGAATGGAGTTCCGGAAACATCCTTGAGTGGGCCGAGAGGAATCAAGGTTGCGTCTACCGGCACAAATTTGTCGGCATCAATCATTAACTCGTGGTTAAGGATATCTGTTTTTGTGTTGCCACTAAGATTAAAATACGAGTGGTTAGTTAGGTTAATAATTGTTTTCTTATCCGTAACAGCGCGGTAATTGATTTTTAATTCGTTGCTGTCAGTGAGATGATAGATCACTTGAGTTTGAAGAGTACCAGGAAATCCCGCTTCCATGTCTTCACTCGTGTATGACAATTTTATTGCTGTACCATTGTCAACGGCAAATTCTTCGATCGACCAAACGCGTTGATCAAAACCTTTCGGACCGCCATGCAAATTGTTTGGACCATTATTTTTTCCAAGTTCGTAGGTCTTCCCGTCAAGCACAAACTTTGCATTTCCGATACGATTGCCATAACGTCCTACTAGCGCACCGAAAAATGATCCTTTCTTGATGTATCCGGCAAGGGAATCATATCCAAGGACAACATCTTCAAAATTCCCCGATCGATCAGGCGCGGTGAGCGAAGTAATAACTCCACCGAGATTAATCACTTTCATCGTCATGCCTTTCGCGTTGGTTAGCGTGTACTGCGAGATCGATGTGCCATCAGGCATTTGGCCGTAAGGTTCGACCTTTACTTTTGATTTTGTTTCAACTTGCAGAGTGTCTTTCATGTTGTTTTGCTGATCAGCTTTTGGTGTGCAATTGGAAAAAAAGGTTGCTATCCCCGCAAGGAAGAAGACATAGAAATTGTATTTCATAGGTTTTTGACTGGTTGCGAATCATATCAAAGCAGCAGTTGTTGGTGTGAGAACGCTGGTGCCATCCACAATCGAAACTTTGTACGCCAGCATGTCAATGGAGAATTTGGCCTTGTAAACCTTTTTCTGATGGTCGATAAACTCATCTGCTTTGTCTTTTTTCAAAATGTTGATAGTGCAGCCACCAAAGCCTCCGCCCATCATTCGTGAACCGAGGACATAATCAAATTGTCTTGCTTCACTCACGAGGAAATCCAGCTCCGGGCAGCTTACTTCATATAATTTAGAAAGACCCTCGTGGGTTTCAAACATTTTCTCACCAAAGTTTTTCAGGTTGCCCTGTTGCAAATCCTTGCTGGCTTCCTGTACACGTTTTATTTCTTCAACAACATAAAAGCACCGATCAAAGACTTTTGGCGTGAATTCGTTCTTATGGGCTTGCAGCATCTCTGTTGTTACATCGCGTAAGCTCAACACATCAGGATGATGATTTTTTAAAATACTTACACCCTTTTCACACTCTTCTCTTCTTCGATTATATTCGGAGTCGACCAACGAATGTTTGACCCGGGAGTCGCATAAAACTATGCAGTTGTCTTTGAGATCAAATGGTGAATAAGTGTATTCTAAAGAACGGCAGTCAAGCAAGATTACGTGATTTTCCTTGCCCATCACGCTTGCAAACTGATCCATGATGCCGCACTTGACACCCACATAATTGTGCTCGGCCCATTGGGCAATCTTGATTAGTCTTAATTTAGGAATATCAAGGTGAAACAATTCAATCAGGGCAAATCCGAAACCACATTCAAGGGCAGCGGAGGAAGAGAGCCCTGCACCAAGCGGAACTTCGCCACCAAAAACACAATTGAAATTTTTGATAGTATGGCCACCCTTTAAAACCTGGAATAAAACACCAAGCATGAAATTCGCCCAGCCAGGTGTTTCAACTTTTGCCGGATTTTTTAAATCAACGTTGACAGACTCATTGTATTTGAGCGAGTGGATCACAGAAATGTTATCCGAGGACTCTGCAATGCCAAAAATTATGTTCTTGTCGATCGCAGCGGGCATAACAAAGCCATCATTATAATCTGTGTGTTCGCCAATTAGATTAATACGTCCGGGAGAACGGACCAGTAATGGCTGCTTATGAAATAATTTGACGAACTGCGTTCGTACATCTGATTCTAAATTCTGCATCACATTCACGCGCAATAGTTATCTAAAAATTTAAGCCAGAGGTAAGTCTTAAATGTGGCAATTAAAAATAAAATTTGAAACACTTTTCCTTCGAAGGACTCATGCAACCGGTTGCTTCAGCCGATGACGTCTCGCCTTCCACAATGCTTCAGACCGAATCGCCTCATGAATGGAGGCATTGATTTCGTAGCCAAACAACAATACCATGGTGATGAGCTGAATCCAAACCATGAGGGCGATGAGCACACCTATCGACCCATACACTTTATTATAGGTGCCAAAATTTGTGATGTAAAAAGAAAACCCATAAGAAACACCGAGACACATTAGAGTGGCAATGAATGATCCTATTGAGAAAAATCTCCAGTTATAATGTATCGCTGGCCCGAAATAATAGATTGTCGAGATAGCCAGGAAAAAGACAATAAAGATGACGAGAAAACGAAGAAGTAAAAGCAAGTAAATTGTGAAGTGATCTAAATTAAGCCAGGCAAATTGATGCAAGTTGGCGAGTAAATAATCCAGCACTAACTCACCCACAATAAGAAGCAAGATTGCCAGGAACAAAACGATCGTCATGTTCAATGTAAGTGCGGTTGCGATGAGTCTTGTCTTCAGCCCGCTTCTGTTCTCAACGGTTTTATAACATGCATTGAATGCACGCATCAGGGCCATCATGCCGTTGGTCGAGAGATACATCGCGAATAAAAATCCGAGTGTGAGCAGTCCACCTCGCTGATTGCTCACGATATCCATAATTGTTGTAGCCACAACATCATACATCGAGGAGGGCAATAATTCGCTGTCGCGGATAAAATCCATAATACTTTCACGGGTGATTTCTGGAAAGTAAGTGCTTACATACGGTATAAGTGTGAACAAAAAAATTATCGCAGGGAAAGTCGCGAGTATAAAATTGAACGCAACGCCATTAGCGCGATCGGAGATTTCATCTTCTTTTAAATTCCGCATGAAATTCTTGAAGATCTTATAAAGCGAAACATCTTCGTGCTTTTTAAAGCGGATTTTTCGCATCCACCCTACAAACATCCACACGGGACTCACCTGAAGAAGAAATTTTTTGTGCTTATACTTCATTCTTCTTTTCTGTTTTATCGGGAAAGAAAGGTGCTAACACATCGAGCATCGCTTGAGGCGGCCGACAAGGCTTTTGAGATTTCTGATCAATAAATACAAGTAACGTTTCTCCTTCATGCAGAAGCGTTTCGGATTCGTTGTAAATCTTGTATTCAAATTTAATTTTCACTCCCGGCTTGCTCCTTAATGTTGTTATGATTTTTAAGAGATCATCATAACGCGCCGGAGCAATAAATCGCGAATGATTTTCAAGCACCGGCATCATGATTCCCATCGATTCAAGCTCTTTATATGTCAGTCCAAGTTGCCGCAAACTTTCAACACGGGCTACTTCATAGTACATCGCATAATTTCCGTAATAGACATATCCCATCTGATCTGTCTCGCCGTATCGCACACGAATAGA
>CBQWHS010000448.1:0-4313 GCA_967728665.1 uncultured Chryseosolibacter sp.
CACGATGATACCACTCGATTTGCCTGGCATTCGGAATTGGTCCTATTGGCGCAGGAGCTGATTGTCCTTGAGCGATAAGTGGAGCAATGACAGCCATTGCGATAAGCGGAACTTTCATTCGAAATACAATGTATCTCAGACTTATGGAAACATTCCGAATTTTCGTGCCTATAAACTGAATCATAAATTTTAATACAGTTCAAACCGCTTTTACCCTTACAGCATCGGCCTATAATTTTGGATTTGATCCATGAATAAAAAAAGTACCTTCAAAGCAAGTACTTCGTGTGACTTATCGCTTTATTTTGAGGATGATTTTTTGTTGTGAATGAATATGAAAACACCAGGAGCATTTTTGTTTTTCTGCCAATTGATAACACTCCTGTTGTTGATCAGTTGCTCAACAGATAAAAAGCAAACTCCATTGATGGAGCTTCTCCCATCCAATCAAACAGGCATCGATTTCACTAACCAACTTTTCGAAGATGAAAATCTCAATATTCTTTCTTTCGAATATTTCTACAACGGTGCAGGCATAGGTATCGGAGACATCAATAACGATGGGCTCAAAGACATCTTTTTTGCAGCCAACATGACAAGCAACCGCTTGTATCTCAATAAAGGAAATTTTGAATTTGAAGATATTAGCAAGACAGCTGGACTCAAAACGTCTGGAAAGTGGGCTACAGGAGTTTCAATGATTGATATAAATCAAGACAATCTAATGGACATTTACGTTTGTTATGGGGGACCGTTTGCCAATCCTGAACAACGTGCGAATGAACTCTACATTAACAATGGTGATAACACGTTCACGGAAAAAGCAAAAGAATACGGACTTGATGATACAGGTCATTCCGTGCAGGCTGCATTTTTTGATTATGACCTAGATGGTGATCTGGACGTATACATGCTTACGAACATCACCGATCGGACTGGTCCGAATGTAATCAGACCAAAAAGGTTAAGAGGTGAAATGGTCAATACCGATCGTCTCTATCGCAATAATGGCAATGCAACTTTTACGAATGTTTCCGCCGAGGCGGGAATTACAATTGAAGGATATGGATTAGGGGTTTCAATCTGCGATATCAACCGGGACGGATGGCCTGATGTTTTCGTCTCAAACGATTACTTGTCCAATGATCTCTTATATATCAATAATCACAACGGAACATTCACTAACAAGGCTGCGGAATATTTTAAGCACACCAGCTATTCAGCAATGGGCAACGATGTTTCTGATTTTAATAACGATGGCTTGCTCGACTTGATTGAAGTAGATATGCTGCCTCCTGACAACAAACGACAGAAGATGATGTTCGGTTCGACCAACTATGATCGATATAGGTCTGAGATAATGTATGGATACACTCCACAGTTCATGCGAAATACATTGCAGCTTAATGATGGAGTTGATGCAACTGAGCAACCGATATTCAGTGAAATTGGACAACTCGCCGGTATTGAAGCTACTGACTGGAGCTGGAGTCCGCTATTTGCCGACCTGGATAATGATGGTTGGAAAGATGTGCTGATCACTAACGGCTATCCCCGGGATATTACGAATCGTGATTTTGTAAATTATCGCATGCATGAATTTATGCAGGAAGGATTTAACCAGTCGTCAAAGAAAAAACTTTTGAAAGCAATTAACAGCATTGAAGGAGCACACATTCCAATCTTTGCTTTTCAAAATAACAGCGATCTTACTTTTTCCGATCAATCTGTATTATGGGGTTTCACAACACCTGCATACTCAACAGGAGCAGCATATGCGGATTTGGACAATGATGGAGATCTTGATTACGTAACGAACAACATAAATTCGCCCGCCTTTGTTTTCAAGAACCACGCGAGCGATTACAAGAATCATTTTCTGCGAATAAATTTAAAAGGACCTGTGGGAAATATTCATGGCTATGGTGCGAAAGTTTCCTTGTATATGAAAGGAGACACAATTCAATACCAGGAGAAGTCGCCCTACCGCGGATATCAATCAACAGTGGAGCAGGAAATTCATTTTGGCTTAGGAAAAAGAACGCTTGTCGATTCTCTCGTGATCGAATGGCCCGATCAAAAGCAACAAGTGGTCAAGAGCACAACTGCCGATCAAGTACTCAATGTAAATTACCATGATGCGAAATCCATATTGACAACTGCGGATCATGCTAAAACGGACAGCGCGACCCTTTTTATATCATCGAATAAGAGCCGAGGCATTTCATATCGACACGAGGAAACAGAATACGCAGACTTTAAAATTCAACCGTTACTTCCGCATAAATATTCAGAAAGTGGGCCAGGCATTGCTGTGTCTGACATAAACGGTGATGGACTTGAAGACTTCTATGTGGGCGGGGCATTCAAACAATCAGGTCAATTATTTATTCAAATGAAAGATGGAAAGTTTTTAATGAAACCATTGTTGCATGAAACAAAATACGAAGAAGATATGGGCGCGGTGTTCTTCGATGCCGATGGAGATAATGACAATGATCTGTATGTAGTCAGCGGTGGAAATGAATTTGCCATTGGCTCCCCATATTATCAAGACAGACTTTATATAAACGATGGAAATGGAAATTTCGAGAAAGATTCAAAAGCGCTTCCAATATCTGCTGCTAGTGGCTCTTGTGTAATTGCAGGTGACTATGACAGTGATGGCGATTTGGATCTATTTGTTGGAGGAAGGTTGACACCACAACGTTATCCGCAACCAGGACAAAGTTATATTTTACGAAATGACCATGGACATTTTTCAGATGTAACGGAGCAAGTCGCGCCAGGCTTGCAACAGATCGGCATGGTAACTTCAGCCTTGTGGACGGATGTAGACAATGACAAACGAGTCGATTTGATTCTTGTTGGCGAATGGATGCCTGTGACTATTTTCAAAAACGACAATGGAAAATTTCACTCAACCACTGTCTCAAATTCCTTAGGATGGTGGAACAGCATTCAAGGTGGAGACTTTGATGAAGATGGTGATACAGATTATGTTCTGGGAAATCTAGGGCTTAACACCAAATACAAAACATCATTAGACAAACCTGTGAGTGTTTATGTTGATGACTTCAATCATGATGGTGCTCAGGATGCAATCTTAGCATATTATATTCAAGGCGTTAATCGTCCTGCACATCCACGTGACGATATGTTTCAGCAAATCGTTCAATTCAAGAAAAAGTACCAGAGCTATCAAGCGTATTCCGAAGCTACCTTGGAAACATTACTTGACGGAACTAATACAAAGCCAACAATATTTCGAAGCCAGACGTTTAAGACAACTTACCTTGAAAACAACGGAGAGGCTGGATGGGATCTTACTCCTCTCCCACTCGAGGCGCAATTTGCCCCGATCTTCGGCATCCTTGCGAACGATTTTGACAACGATGGTCATGTCGATATTATCTTGAGTGGAAACTCTTACGCTTCTGATGTTCTGACCGGACGCTATGATGCGTCGAAGGGATTATTTCTGAAAGGCGATGGCGCAGGCAATTTCAAATCATTGACTCCAAAACAAAGTGGCGTCTTGATTGATGGAAATGCTAAAGGACTTGCTGAGTTGATAGACGGCAAAGGCAATTCATTGTTACTCGCGGCTCAGAATAATGACACCTTGAAAGTTTTTGAATCCAACATCGGAAATCCATCCCAATTCATTCAAGCCACCAACCAAGATTTATACTCCATCATTTCATACACCAACGGCAAAAAATCAAAACAGGAGTTTTATTACGGAAGTGGCTATCTCTCCCAGTCATCACGCAAAATTAAAATCACAAAAAATATTAAACAGGTAGAGATTTATGATAGTAAAGCACAAACGAGGACGATTGAGATACAATAGATTTCGTTGTCACCCCTTTACTGGCGATGGTTCTATTTTTTTATGTCCCATTAGCATCAAGATCGAAAACGTTCCAACATAACCTGCCTCACAAAAGCCTTGGATTAATTCAAAAAAGTAAAGATGGCACAACAGGTTCCGTTTGGCTATCTTCGGGGACTGTCCGAAAGTTAAACTATGACCGAAAACCTTTACATCAAACCTCATTACTTATCAGTTCTATTTATTCTCACGTTAATCAACTGTGCAACTTTAAAAGATTCACCCAAATACCAACTGAGTGATGGTGTTTATGAATACCGGGAAAAAGGAGATAAATATCGGAAGACATGGGTTTACGTCAGCGATGACAGCATCAGCGTTCTGTCGCGGAAGGATCAAAGCCAAATTCTAAAATCTAACACTGGCACCGAACAGTTTTTTCTGAAGAGAAGTTTTGACGTTGATGTGATGACAG
>CBQWHS010000449.1:0-4310 GCA_967728665.1 uncultured Chryseosolibacter sp.
AAATTGAAGTGGTAGTTTGTTTGCTACATAGATCAACCCGTAAATAATCCCCATAAAGATCCAGCACGCAAACCAGAATAGAAAATGTCGGCCAAATCTGTATCCGCGCTGATTGGACAATACGAGGCGTGGAAAAAAATTATTCATGTTCTAAAATACTTGATTCGTCTTACAAAGGTTTGAGGAATCATTTCTTAATCGACAAAAGCAATCAAATGATAGACGAAGATGGTTCATCGCTTACAAATGTGTCCATGCCTACTTTTATTCTATCTGTGCCGACGTCACGAAAATCTTCATCGTGGATTCCCGTATTTCATGTTAAACGAAACGATTATGAAAACGATTTTACTTTTTGCACTTGCGTTGATAAGTATCCATGCATCTGCCCAGACGGATAACACTTATTGGGTTATCGAAAGAAATATCAACTCCAGAAACACAACCACTGTCAGGTTTTATTCATGGGATCATAATTTACTCGACGAAAGAGTAATACAGGGGAAGGTAATCAACATCAATAAAAATAAGCACAAGCGGTTGCTTGATCAGCTTCTTAGTAATTACATGAATCCTGGATCTGAATCCGGTAAAAAGCACAAATCGAAATCCTCGGTTTGATTTAGTTAAAATGAGCATCGGCCTGATCACGGGGGTGGTCAGGCTTTTTTGGTTTATGAGGCCCTGCTACAGCTCCAAATTTGGATTTGCCACCAGAAATCCTGTAAAATTCCGAAGTCCGTTTTGGATATTTGGGTGTGTTTTAGCGATATTTGCAGTCCCTTTTCGAAAGGGCTAAAATTAAGCTGATTATGGCGAGAGTTTGTCAAATAACAGGAAAAAGACCTCAGGTTGGTAACAACGTGTCACACGCTAACAATAAGACAAAGCGTAGATTCTATCCAAATCTTCAGAAAAAGCGCTTTTTTGTGCCTGAAGAAGACAAATGGATCACTTTAAAGGTCTCAACTAAAGCAATTAAGACTATCACAAAGTATGGCATTTCTGCAGTTTTGAAGGAAGCCAAGGCCAACGGTAATCTTGTTCTGTAATCAAAAATATTAAAGCATCATGGCAAAGAAAGGCAATAGAATTCAAGTCATCCTCGAGTGCACGGAGCATAAGACTACCGGTCAGCCAGGAATGAGCCGTTACATCACGACTAAAAATCGCAAGAATACCACGGAAAGATTGGAACTGAAGAAGTACAATTCGATCTTGAAAAAATATACTGTTCACAAAGAAATTAAATAATCATGGCAAAGAAAGTTGTTGCTTCGCTAAAGAAAACTGACGGAAAAAGCTACGCTAAAGTGATCCGCGCTGTAAAGTCTGAGAAAACCGGAGCTTACACATTCCGCGAGGAAATTGTAGCTGCCGATTTAGTTAAAGAAACCTTGGCTAAGAAGTAATCAGGTTTCGAACGAAAACATTTGAAAAGTCCCCTTGTGGGACTTTTTTTGTATACGTTCCTATGGTCGCTTCAGGGCATAATTTCTTTAGTGTTTAACCCAAACTCAATTGAGCATGGCCCTGTTCGGACTTTTTTCAAAGGAAAAAAAAGAGACTCTAGATAAGGGACTTGAGAAAACCAGCGATAGCTTCTTCTCTAAACTCGGGAAAGCGTTGGTCGGGAAATCTACTGTTGATGAGGAGGTCCTGGATAACCTGGAGGAAATTCTTGTTTCGTCGGATGTCGGTGTTGATACTACGCTAAAAATTATTGAAAAAATCCAAGCTAGAGTGGCTCGTGATAAGTACATGAGCACTTCTGAGCTCGATCGAATTCTGAAAGAAGAAGTTGCAGCACTTTTAAATGATAGCAATCCGGATGATCGTGACGACTTTGATATCCCAACAGATAAAAAACCATATGTGATCATGGTTGTTGGTGTGAACGGCGTTGGAAAAACTACAACGATCGGTAAGTTATCATCTCAACTGAAAAAGCGTGGCAAAAATGTTATTCTTGGCGCGGCTGATACATTCCGGGCGGCAGCTGTTGATCAATTAAAATTATGGGGACAGCGTGTAGGCGTACCGGTGGTTTCCCGCGGAATGAACACTGATCCATCTGCAGTAGCATTTGATGCTGTTCAGGAAGGTGTTGATAAAAAAGCAGACGTAGTTATTATCGATACAGCTGGTCGTCTTCACACGAAGGTTAACCTCATGAATGAACTGACAAAAATTAAGCGCGTCATGCAAAAAGTAATTCCTGATGCACCACATGAAGTGTTGTTGGTTCTTGATGGAAGCACAGGACAAAACGCTTCCATTCAAGCGCGAGAATTCACTAAGGCAACTGAGGTAACAGCATTAGCGATTACCAAACTCGATGGCACCGCAAAGGGAGGAGTCGTGATTGGAATCTCTGATGAATTTAAAATACCTGTAAAATACATTGGTGTTGGAGAGAAAGCAGAAGACCTCCAGGTATTCAACAAAAGGGAATTTGTTGATTCATTATTTAAGCGAAGTTAAGATTTCTTCTTCGCCGGCGGCAACGGTGGCATCTTTCTAAATGGAATTCGGAAGAAAACCTGATAATTAAATCCCCATGTAGTTTCCTTATTTGTTCTTCCATAACCAGGCACATCGGTTGGAAGGATCTGCAAATTTCCGGAAGGTTTCAGCCCAAATTTGAATCTGGCAGTGTAACCCATCCAAATGAACTTCCAAATCTTCACACGAATACCGGTTGTTATTTCTTTCCAGTTTGCACTGGCGCCATTGTTTGAATATTGCTGAACCGACTTGCCCCACACCTTGTCATAATTGGCAATAGCCAGGTCTTCTGAGAAAGTAGCTTTTCCATATCGGTATCCGATAAAAAACATATTTCTGTCAGGATCTTTCAGAAGGAAATTTATATCGGCGCCAAGCCTCCAATAATTTCCACGGTTTGAATATTGAGCAGAGTCGCTACGAAAATTTCTTGACCAATTCCCACGATCGTAGGCAAGATAGAAGCGATTGAAATCGACATCAGCATTTACTTCCCAGCCTGAAAAATTTGCTTGCGTTTGTGATTTAATAAGTGCGATCGCGTCTGTTCCTATTCGAAAGCCGGTGGGCAAAAATCTGTTTTTCACCGTGTCGCGTTCTACGCTGTCTTTTTTGATCGGTGTTTTCGCGGGAGGCCTTTGTTGAGCCGACGAATATTGCAGACAACTACACATCAACAAAAGGACTAAGAATGCTAACCTCACAGCGATTAATTAAAGATGTTTATGTGATTTACTGTTGTCGTTGTTGACGGAACAGTATTCGCTACATGGACCGAGTCGAACGTATGATACGTCACTGTTAATTCAGATAAAACATAACGTTCACCACAGTCCGGCGAAACAAACTGCGGCTGGGCTTTATATGAAAGTTGTAACGTATCCGAAGTCGACTGCTGTTTGAAATAAAAAGTCGTTTCATTTTTAAAATAATTCAACGGAATAAACACTGTATTTAATGAAGCCGTGAATACGGAATCTGATCCTTCAGCATTAATGCCGGTGAAAGTAATTGTTGCAGCTTTGCCATCGCTTTTGTTTTTGAATGTCAATCCCACAATGTGATTGTTAAGACTAAAACAATCTGGATCGTCCAGGCAAGCAGAAGCCATGAGCGTATAGCAAAGAAAAATCCCAATTTTTTTGATCATGCGAATTAGGTCGTAAAGATAGAGTAAGCGGTGAAAGGCTAAACAGTTTTGGTTCAATTTCCTGGGTTCTTTCCAGGCAATAACTCATCCAAAAATGTTAAACTGTTGTTAATCTCATGCATAGTCATTGCTATGTTTTACCATTCAGTTAATTGACTGTACCTTTGTCGTTCACTCCGCGAAAAACCTCGAAAAAACCCTGATTTGCCTGTTTGAATCATTATTTCCAGGTTTTTGTTGACGGTGTTCGGGCTTGGTTAATCATCATGAAAACGAAAGGAAACAAGAATACAAAAGTCAACATTGTGACATTGGGCTGCTCAAAAAACCTGGTGGATTCAGAGGTTTTATTGACTCAGCTAAAAGGCAACGGCGTTGACGCAGTTCATGAAGCGGCCAACGATGATGCCAATGTCGTTGTCATAAACACCTGTGGATTTATTGATAACGCAAAGCAAGAGAGCATTGATACCATCCTTCGATATGTGGATGCAAAAGACGAAGGAATCATCGACAAAGTGTATGTGACCGGATGTCTTTCTCAGCGATATAAGGATGATCTTGAAAAAGAGATTCCTGAAGTCGATGCGTGGTTTGGAACACGAGATTTGTCGCGATTACTCAAAGTCTTCAAAGCAAATTATAAACAGGA
>CBQWHS010000450.1:0-4292 GCA_967728665.1 uncultured Chryseosolibacter sp.
AGGGGTACTTTTAAAAAGTCGTTTCGTGAAATCGGTATTAGGCAGAACATTGTAGAGTAGTGTTATTAGTTGATTCGTTATAGGTTTTGCTCAATTGGGAAGCGCTGGTAATTCAAGATTGGGAGAATCTGATTTTTTTACGCACACTCGTTGAGGCTGAAATGAATTAACGTATAACTTAATCAGCAATTAACGTTACCATCAGAATTTGTAATTATATCCCACGCGAACAACTTGGGTTTCATAATAGTCGGTGCTTACATAGTGAAAGCCTGCACCAGTCACTTGTTTTTTGATCCGCATAGTGTTGGCAATATCACTGGCATTGATATAGAGTTCACCTTTTCCATTCTGAATGTTTCGCTTTGCACCAAGGTCAATTGAAAATCTTGAAAAGGTCTTTCCTTGCGGAACAACATCCGGGGCGAGGTATACTGCAGATAGCTGTACATCCGTTCTGGCCAGGTGAAAGAGACTGTTGACTTTCACGCTGCCGGAGATCAATTGTTGTCTTGCTGCGCTGAATGTATTCTCCGATGGATATTTGTTGACCACCGTAAACGCTTCGACCGTATTTTGATATCCATTTAAATTAAGATTCAAGGTTGCCCACTTGTCGATGTTTTGAGAGTAGATGATTTCAACGCCAGTGGTTTGACTATTACCGGCATTTTGAAAAATATTGTAAATCAAATCGCTTCCAGGTTGAACACTACCGATCCGTGTAATCGTTGATTGCATTTGTTTGTGATAAACTGCCGTGTATAGGTATCCGTTGTTACTGCTTGTCTTGTACCCTGCTTCAATGGACGTTGTGAATTGCGGTCTTAATGCCGGGTTACCTACCTTTATGATTCCAGCATCATCGTACTTTGGAAAGATCCGTATATCAACTTCATTAGGCCTGTCGACTCTTCGCGTATAAAATAGTGACAACGTGTTTTGTGAATTTACTTTGTATGCGAGCCGCAGGTTTGGAAATGGCTGTGTGTAATCATAGCCATCGCTTTTATAAGTATTGTGATTGGGATCGACCCTGTAAAAAATGTTTACATATTCCACCCGGAGCCCGGCCTCTGCTTCGAACTTCTCATTTTCGAAAACATAATTTCCATAGAGCACGGGAATCGTTTCATAGTAGTCAGCTTTTCCACCGGCGTTTACATCAAGGGGCGAATTTAATCCGGGATAAAATTTCATGTTGGTTGGAATCTCCCGAAACCGAAACTTTAAACCGCCTTCAAATCTTCCGTAGCGAAGCGGGTGAATATAATCCGCTGTGAGATCATTCACTTGTTCATCCGATATCAACGCAAAGGAATCCTGCCCGGTGTAGGAGGGAAGTATATTCGTGAAGAAGTATTTTTCGTCTTCGCGGTGGAAGGTGTAGTTGTATGCAATGTTGATGAGTCGTCCAGGTTGCAGATATTTATGTTGCCATGCTACTGAAACGGTAACGGTTGTTTTCAATTCGTCTTCAAGAAATTGCCACAGGCGGGTTCGTTCGGTGAGTTCAGCGTTAAAAAAGGGTTCATCCCCGCGATCAAGAATTTTTTCGCTACTGAACAATGCCGAGGCCGTAAAAAGATTTCTGTCGCTGATATACCAATCAAGTCCACCTTTTCCGGTAACGATATTGGTTGTGCGATTTCTCTTTGTTTGCTGACGGACGGTGTCGCCATTGTCATAAAACCTGTCAACGAATTCGTTCTTATTTAAGGTCTTCGTATACAGGTTGTCGGCCTGAAGAAAAATGTTTGTTTTCTTCTTTCGGTAATTAAGTGAAATAGATGGATTGACCTTCGGCGTGTTCTGATACTGGGGACGTATACTGGGAAAATTTTCTTTTTTAATCCATAGTGCACCGGCACCCAACGCCAGTCCGATTTTTCCATTGAAGCCCTCTTTTATTTCCTTGCGGTAAATTATATTGATGATCCCGGCGTTGCCATTGGCATCATATTTTGCCGAGGGATTGTTGATCACTTCAATTCTCTCAATTGAAGAAGCAGGGATATTATCAAGGCTTGTTTGGTTTCCAAAACCAGTCAAAGCAGTTTGCTTTCCGTCTATCAGAAGTGTCACACGATCGCTTCCACGAAGGCGTACTGTTCCTTCCTGGTTCACGGTCACCCCGGGGAGAGTTTGCATGACTTGCAGAAGAGAACCGCCAGTCTTGGTAAGATTATCTTCCATCTTAAACACTTTCTTCTCCATTGTTTCGGCAACAGCGTCTCGCGTTCCTTCTACAATAACTTCCGATAGCGTGGTCAAGTTTTCTTCAAGGTCAATTACACCCAGATCCAGAAATTCTGTGAGCCTGCCGACAAGGATTGTCATTTGTTTTCGTGAATAACCGGTATAGGATAATTCTAAAATGTAATTGCCGGGCGCGATTCCGGAAAGTGTAAACAATCCTTCGTCATTAGTTACGGTGCCGGCGACAAATGCACTGTCATGCGCAGCTTTTGCCACAACATTAACGTAGGCAAGTTTTGTGTTGGTTTCTTTGTTCTTGATGATGCCGGAGATTGTCACTTTCGATACCTGAGCAGAAGCAAGTGAAAAACAGCACGACGTCATGAGAATCAAAAATGACCTCATTTGCTTGAGTAAGGGACTAACAGCGTGGTTCAATATTCTAACAATAATTAACTTACTTCGCAGTTCAACAACATCAAATTCATTGGGACGATGGAAGCATATTTCGGATGGCGCTTATTTTCCATTGATTCCTGTCGCTGACAACGATAAAAGTGCTCCACATTTTTCTGGTGCTCCCATCGTTGTTCTTGATTTCGTATCTACAGTCTACGACGGCGCAAGCTTGATCCAGAAAACGTATTTTTTCTACAGTCAACGTTCTTGTTCCGGGAGCTGTGGCGGAACTGTTCATCATTCCTGCGGTTGCCGTCTTGATGCCGTTCCTCCATTCACCAGTTGAAACAAGTTGATCAATGTCATTCGTTAAAATACTTTTTAATAGAATCGTGTCACGCTTTTCTCTTGCCACCGAGTATTGATCAATCAATGCATAAATCGCTTTCCGATCACGTTCAGAATTTTTAGATTGACTAAGCGAAACAGAAATCACCGAAGTCATCAAGAGCCCGAGTAAGAGAAATTGTTTAGCTATGATCATGCTCGCAATTTATGGAAATTTGACTACACTGATATTCATTCTTCGAACACTTTAGATCAGTTGCTTTTGAAACTCGACACAATCTGTTAACTTAAAAAAAACTTAATCTTAATATCAGATGAAAAGCGTTGCTTACATTTTACTCGTCGTGGTTTTAACAACCGCCTGTAAAACGCAGGAAAAGCCAAACACGGGAATTATTACCGAAAGTGTAAAAAGCAGGATCGACTCTACTCTGCAAACGATGGTCGATTCAGGAAGAATTGCCGGGGCCTCCGCATTAATCTTTGAAAAAAACAAGGAGGTTTATTTCAACTCATTTGGATTTGCTGATCGCGAAAGCAAAAAAGAATTTGACCGGAATACGATTGTGCGAATATTTTCCATGACGAAGCCTATTACAGGCACCGCGTTGATGCAATTATATGAGAAGGGTGCATTTCAACTTGATGATCCCGTTTCGAAATATGCGCCCGAGTTTTCGGACATGAAAGTCTTTGCTGGTGTTGATGCTGCGGGCAAGATCATATTAGAGCCCGCTAAACGCCAAATCACAATTCGCGATTTGACGCGTCACACGGCAGGATTTGCAAGAGAGGAACATCCGAATCTTGGTGCCATGGTGAAGGAGGCAGATGTGATGAACAAAGAGAACACATTAACACAAATGGCGGAAAAACTCAGCAAGCTTCCACTCGCGTTTCATCCAGGCGATCAATGGTCGTATGGGATTTGTGTTGATGTGCAGGCTTATCTTGTAGACCGCATTTCAGGAAAACCATTTGACGAATACGTCAGGCAGAATATACTTGACCCGTTATCGATGAACTCAACGCGTTATGTTCCGGTAGACACTAATCGTTTTGCGGCAGTTTATCGGAAAGGCGAGGATGGAAAACTCGAACGTGTTCCGAACGCAACGGCAAATGTTTTTAATGGAAAAGATTGGCCATTAAAGCCAGGAGGTTTTGGTCTCACATCAACCGTTGACGACTATCAACGCTTCGCGCGGATGCTCGTGAACCACGGAACACTTGATGGAGTAACAATCCTTAAACCAGAGACGATAGACCTGATGAGAACAAATCATCTCTCTGACAGCGTAACGCAACGCATGTGGCTCCCAAGCAAAGGTCAAGTCGGTTTTGGT
>CBQWHS010000451.1:0-4286 GCA_967728665.1 uncultured Chryseosolibacter sp.
CTGTTGCTGTTCCATCACCTGTCCAAACTGAACCTGCGTTATATGTCCATATACTGGCATCGGCACCAATAACCATGTCTTGGTTATTGACAACAGTTCCAGCCGGAGCGGTAACTGTTATTTTAGGTGTGCCCGTAACAAGCTCACCAAACGTTACGGTTATCGTTTGGCCAGTTCCATTTTTCAAGGTGGTTGCCGTGTAAGTTGCTGCCGAAGTGGGAGCCGTATTGTCAACAGTGTAAGTCGCGCCAGAAGTAGGCGTTGATGTGACAACGTTTCCGGCTGCATCTGTACCTGTTCCAAGAGCTACAGTTACCGCTCCGTTACCTGCACCCACAGAATATGTATAGGTATAATGAGTTGCGTCTGTCTTAACCATATTGGTTAGTGCCTGCGTATTTGCACCAGCGAGACTTATTTGAACGACAGGAGCGTCAAGAATTGCTTCGCTAAAAGTTGCTGTAATGGTTAACGATTGTCCACTTTTTACAAGTGCATCTCCATCACTATAGGTTATTGCAGCAGTTGGTGCAACGCCGTCAACAAGAACGTTTGAAGTAGCACCAACAGATCCAGCAGCGCCAGGAGCTGGTGAAGTCGCTGTCAAAGCTTGTCCACCTCCTGTGTCTCTTACGATCGTTCCCGTGTATGAAAATGAATTTGTTGCAACATAATCCAATTCAGTGCTGTTATGCACGTCACCAGCCTGTACAACATAGGTGAGTGTCATAGTACTTGCACCAGTAGTTGTAGTTGATGCGCTAACCGCGTTTCGTGCGGGGGTAGTATTTAACGCAAGCGTTCCAACTGCCCCAGTCATGTTGACCGTAGTTTCAAATGTGACAGTGAAGGTTATCATTTGACCAGCCTTGTACGTTCCGCTCGGTGCGGAAATGCTTGAGACTTGAAATCCCTGGGCAAAACTGTTGGTAACTGCAAAAAATAAAACGATAACGGGTAGAAGTACTCTTCTCATACCTTCAGGTAATTATGGTAAAAATTAAAAACTACAATCACGTAAGTCGGCAACTTCAATTGATGCTGTCGACTTTATTAAAAAAACTATTTCTATTTTATGGGTTTGCCGTCTGGCTCTGACTTACAACTCCCCATTCTTATTCACCTTCATCAACATCAATTTCTTCACGTCTCCGAAATAGGTTGTTCCAAAAACCAATAATGATCCGTCACTATTTTCGGTAACGGAGGCACCTTCTTGTTTTTCGGAGCTTCCAAAGTTGTGTTGCCACTCAACAAGGCCAGAGGCATTAATTTTTATTAAGCTCAAGTCATCTTGCTTGGCACCAGTTGCAACATTTGCAAGCACTGCAAAACCCTCATCATTAGTCTTGGTTATTGCAACACCTTCCTGCTTGACAGGCGTGTTGCCTGTATCGGATAACACTGTCTTGAAGAGCACTTCAGAATTATTTGACACCTTCATAACGTAGATGTCTCCATTGTTTGTCGCGTCGGTTACTGCTCCCGTGATTCCCCATCCGCCTGTTGACACGCAGATGTCCTTTGCGCTCTCATCGATATTGTCCTCACCAAGCGGATTCCCTATAACTGGAATCTCTGAATCTTCCTGCACGCGAACAATTCGAACGTCATTCTTAAGGGAGACTGAATTTAGAACCGATCCGCCCCAAAAGTAATTGGCATTGACGCTGCTTTTGTATAGCCTATTTACCAGTGAGCTTAATCCAGCGCCATATTTCCGTGACCACACCAAATTCGGGTTATTAATAACCGGAAGGTTCAGATTGTCGTGTTCCGTTTGAAGTGCAGCACTATTTAGTTTTGCAATGTACATGTCATTTGAGCCATTGTCGGCAATTTTTGCCAGGATTACGAAGTCACCATTAGAATCCTCGATTACTGCACTTCCTGACAACGACACCGTGGGAGTTAAGTCTGTTATTGAATTGTAGACTGCTCCGTTTCCTTCTGCATCAACTTTTATTAACTGGATTTTTTTGGTTCGTTCGGCGTTAATTCCTTCGTTAATTCCTTCCCCAATAATTAAGTAACCCGAGTTCGATAATTCGATAAACGCGGATGCCTTGCTATGGAAAGTTTCAGTTTTATCAGTTGGTGTTTCGGGATAATTCCTTTCCCAAACCAAATTGCCAAACTGATCCAGATGAATTAATTTGATTTGATAATTAACGAGACCTACCGAAGTACCCTGGATCTCCGAATAGCTTAACAGAGTATATCCTCCATCGGAAGTTTCTTTCGCGGAAACTGCAACGTTGTTGTTTTCAGAACCCAGGTATCTTACAAAGGTTGCCTCTTTAGCAGGATCAACGTCACCTTCTGTTTTACAGGAAAATACAATCAACGCCACTGAAACGATCTGTAAAAACTTTTTCATCATTCGTAATTATTTTATCAATTTCTTAGGACTGAATCGAGGATAGAGAATGCCAAGGTTAAATGAAATCTGGCTAAGGCGATAGTCATTTTCAACATACCCGTAATCGGAATACCCGATGGCATCGCCATAGGAGTAATATCTATGCTTGGCATCGGCCAGATTATTTAACCCATATTGATAGCGGATATCCCCTGTTAAATAGAGCCCGCCGATACGCAGCTTGGCGCCAACAGCAACAATCAGTGAATAGTTAAGCTTTGAATAATAATCTTTGGAATCTACTGACTCACCGGTCTGAAGCTCAGTAACGTT
The DNA here is from genome assembly GCA_967728665.1 of uncultured Chryseosolibacter sp. Taxonomy (GTDB): domain Bacteria; phylum Bacteroidota; class Bacteroidia; order Cytophagales; family Cyclobacteriaceae; genus Chryseosolibacter. The sequence continues at coordinate 2,696 of CBQWHS010000451.1, forward strand.
CGCTGTCAACGTTGATGTTGAGCTCATCAAATTGTTGATCGAAGGCCCAATTGAAATGTAGGGTATGAATTTCGCGATGAGATTTTGCGCTGGGTCATCATTAACAATTGGCTTATACTGAAACAATAAATTTAAATTCAGCCGCGATTGCTGAACACTGTTTGTCAATACAAGTCCCTTACCATTCTCGGCGTCCTCGACTGCAAGCGGATAGTTGTTGGTATAATCAAATTTGTAGGATGAAAAAGAAATCTCAGGGGCTGCCACGAATTTGCGCCCCAAATCTTTTTCAAAAACACCCGTTGCCTGAAACCCAACAGATGAAGTGTATTTCCCTTTTCCCATAGAACTTTCCCAAACGTAATAATTTTTTGTAGGTGCAATGGAGCCTGTCGTCAGTCCGACTTTGACTCCAGCTCTCCATACTGGATTATACCTGAACTTTGACCATAAGTTTTGAAACTCGATAGGGTCAACTGTTTTGTTGGGAATGAAAAAGTGGTCCGATTCAAGAAGGCTCAGCATTGCTTTGTCGGCTTCACCTGGCTCTTCGAGGTAAATGTAAGTCTGCACTAAAATTTTTAATGCTTCAATTCTTTCCGTTTCAGAAAAGCCAGTCGCTAAACATTTTTTGAGGATCTCGGGGATCTCGTGCAGACGCCCCTGGTCATACGTGTTACGAGCCGTTCTCAATGTTTGAGTACAATTGATATTGAGGTCTTGCGCGAAAGACACGGATACTGCAACGAAAAAGAAAAATGTTAACGGTAAGGTTAGGTTATGCTTCATTGCTCAAAAACTCATTTTTTAGATTTCTTCTCTGCATCAGGACAGGTAACTTCCTTCGTTAATTGCTTATCAACATAAATCTCCCATTCTTCATCTGTCAGATTTCTGTTCAAATACTGACAAAGCAGTCCCGAGATTGTTTCAATGCGTGTAGGCCATGCGTGAATTGTTTCTTTGGATTTCTCAGCGTTACTATGCATACCCGCAAGCAACTGCTCATCATCAGCGCTGAATACAGCAGTACGAACCCAATCGGAGTGTCCGCTCAACACGATAGGTTGCTCACGAAGGTTCTCCATGTTCCATAAACGAACTGTTTTATCATCGCATGCGGTTGCCATGAACTTAGACGTATTCGCGAAAGCAATTTGTTCAATTCCTGAAGTGTGACCTGAAAGAGTCGTGATCCTGGAAGATGAATTGTAATCAACAGGAAGGATTCGAACAATACCGTTGTTATCGCCGATAACAATCTGCTTTCCATCAGGCGTAAATCCAACAGCAGAAAGTCCCACGGGGCGACCCTTTGCATCAAGAGGATTTTTAAACAATTCCTTAACGGTAAAATTGTTTTTTGTGTCATAAAGGAAGAGAGTTCCTGCATCGCCTGCAGCGGCAATGAAATTTCCATTTTTGCTTATTGCGATGTTATTTATTTTCTCCTTGTTGTTGACTATTTCACGTGCAGTAGACAGGTCTGAGAATTTGATACTATGTCCCGCATTATCTCTTGCATACAATCCCTTACCATCCGGAGTGAAGTACAAATTTTCAACGTCATATACGAATCCTGCAATTTGTT
>CBQWHS010000452.1:0-4281 GCA_967728665.1 uncultured Chryseosolibacter sp.
CCATGTATACTTTTCCTGAACCCCCTTCCTCCGCAGGTGTTCCGTACAACCTTAGCGTACCCTTAATTTTATTTTTGATCATCCATTCTTTCACAGCAATCACTGCAGCCGTGGATGCCGTTCCGAACAAATGATGTCCGCACGCATGACCTGCTGGTTTTCCTGCAATAGGTTTTAATTCGGGAACGGCCTCCTGCGAAATACCGGGAAGCGCGTCAAACTCCCCTAAAATTCCGATGACGGGCTTGCCATCGCCATAGCTTGCTATAAAAGCAGTCGGCATACCTGCAACGGGTGTTTCAATGTGGAATCCGTTTGCTGAAAGTTCCTTTTGAAGCAACGCAGAACTTTTTGTCTCCTGAAAACCAACCTCAGCCAAATTCCAGATCTCTGAGGCTATCGATGAGTACTTGTTGTATTTTGAATCTATCGAATTACGTACTTCCATTTTCTGATCTTGTGCAAACGTGGATAGCATGCGAAGCACAAGAAGTGCTAATAAGACTGATCTCATAAATTTTTTATTTAAAAAAAAAGGGCAGGTTTTAACAGCTGCCCTTCCATATTCAATTTAGGAAACTTACATCGGATTTTTTGTTGGAGCACTGCTCGCTGTAGGCGGATTGTAAACAAGTTCATTGTCTGGTACATCCCAGTAATCAAGATAACCGTAATCGATAGTTGCATTCTTGTTCACTGCACCAGTCCTGCTTAACGCAACCGCATTCTTTCTTCCTCCACCAGATGAAACAGGATCAATAACACCCCATCTCCTTGCATCATAAAACGAGAGCGCTCGGAATGCCAAACCTATCCTTCGTTCCATTCTAAGTTCTTCTTTTGCTTGATCGAATGTCAACGCTGTATTGGTCACAGGCGCAAGGCCCGCGCCCTGGTAAACACGAACTGCATCTATCAACGCGAGACCTGAATTGATAGCGCCAGTGTAAATCAAAGCTTCCGCTCTCATTAGTGCGTTCTCTTCAAATGAAGAAGCAAGAAATAATTCATAACCACCAGCGTTCTGATTTGACCATTGTATCACAGTAGCGTCTCCGTTAACGCCTCCTGTTGTAGTTCCGCGGTTGACCAATTGCCAACGTGTGAAAAATGAATTTCCGCGTGACACCTCTCCGATGTATGTCGCAGTACGCTTAGTAATGTTATTAGTGAAACGCTTATCGGTCGTCAACTCACCACCTTTAAAGTCCTGAACAAATCTTTCCGTGATTTTATACGTTCCGCTTACACCTGTTGTCTTCAAGGAAACTGTCCCTGTAGTCGGTGCTAAAAGATCTCCGTTTGTATTGGATCTTGCTGTAAATACAAAGTCTGCGCTTGTGACGCCATTTGCCGTCAATGCAAGGATATCATTCCACTGGGTAGCGGTCATATCCTTGACACGTGTGTTCACCAAAATATTTCTGGCTTTCATTGTATTAATAGTTCTCTGCCACATCGCAGGTGTCGGCACTAAACCCTTTCCAACTTTGCTATAACTTGGAATGATAGCGGTCATGACCGCGTTGTAATCTGTGGTTGCTGTGAGACCCGCAAGGATTGTATAAGCTGCATCAAGGTTTTCATTTGCAGCCGTGATCATCGCATCCTTGCTCACATAATTACCATTCGTTCCTGTTAGATATTCACCGTTAGGTGTGTCAACAATCAAGCCTGCATAATATATTGATCCAATTCGCGAATATGCATATCCTTTCCACCATCTCGCCCACGCTTCAAGAGTCTTTTTCTTTGTGTCAACATCACCTGTAAATGCAACAGTTGGATCTGCCAGTGTACTCAGAATCGTATTTGCAGCATTATTCATGTTATACATGTAGGCCCATTCGTAATAGAGTGAATTCTGATATCCGGTTGAATTCAAGTTGGCCGTTATACGGATAAAGTCAAGTTGTTTGCTCGGTGAATTTGGGTTGGCTAAAACAGTTCCGTCATTTAAAGTAACCGCATTCGGACAACCGATCTGGTTGATAAACACATTGGCAATGTCAGTACCAACAACGTCACCCATCAACTCATGAAACCCAATTGCTCCTGACCAAAAATAACCCGGAACACCATCATAGTATTTAACGTCTTTAAAACCGGTGATGTACATTCCCTGGCTAAAAGAAATCAATCCGGATTCTGATTTAGTTGCAATCGGACTCGGTGCGTTCGGGTTCTTAACATCTAATTCATCCTTGCAGGAAATAAATCCAGCGAGGAGCACAAAAAGTAATATTGCGTGTAGTTTTTTCATGATTGAACAAATTAAAATGATTTAGAAACCGATGTTTAACGTTGCCTGATACGATTTGAAATTTGGCATTGTGCTATGATCCGTTCCGCGATCCCACGCTGAGTTGGATGTTCCCGAACTGATCTCAGGATCAAAGCCTGTGTAGTCAGTCAACGTCCAGAGGTTACGACCTGAAAGAACCAGTTGCAATTTTCTGAAACCGGGTAGCTTCAACAATTTGGCAGCATCAAATCCAACGGAAACATTTCTTAAGCGTAAAAATGTAGCATCCTCATAGAAATAATCTTTCGTTCCATTAGCAGTTCGTTGAGCGTATACTCCTCGGTAGAATGCAGTCCATGCACCAGCTTCTTCGTCACCCATCGAAAATGCCCGAGTATAATCACTGTGAATCCCGTCACGATACATCCATTCCTTGGTTTGATTATATAAGTGATTTTTGTAAACCCAGTCAAGCTGGAATCCAACAGTTAGGAACTCTTTGTATGAGAAGTCGTTGATAAACGACATGTTGAATTTTGGATTTGGGTCACCGAAGCTATATTTCTTCTCCGAGAGATAAGGCTGACGGTATGTAGGTGAAGTCGGGACATTGTCAACAACATAACCGTTGCTTGCAACTATGTAATTTCCCTGCAAAGCTTCAGGGATGTAAAAATCTCCATTTTCATCTTTTGCCGTTAAGCTGTGAACCATTCGGTATCCGTAGAGTTGTCCGATCTTATCACCCGCTTTCAAAACATAGTTAGTACTACCTGCATTAGATGTTACAACGATCGGTGCATTACCGGTTGTCAGGATCTCTGACGTTTGCTTTCCATAGTTGATCGTGGTATTCCATTTCAATGCTGAGCCATCGTAAACCGTGGAAGCTATTGAAAACTGGAATCCATGGGATCCAAGCGAAAACGAATTGTTAATCACCGTTCCTAAGCCCATTGAAGGCGCAACATCCACCGGATAAATTGCATCTTCCGTTTTCCGATCCCAATATGTTGCAGACAATTCAATGTCATTCAACCAGCGCGTGTTCTTTAAAACGCTAATAACTGCATCTGTGCCTATTTCAAGTTCCTTCGAAAGTTCAACCTTCAATTCAGGATTTGTGAGTCCGTTCTTGTAATAAAATGAAGTAGTTCCACCGTTTGTAGTCGGCGTAACCGTTACATATCGGTCAAATGGTTTCGGCTGAATACCAGCTTCACCATATGCTGCACGCAATTTGAATTCTGGCACTATGCTGGCAGCAGTTGTATTTTCCCAGAAGTCTAAGCCTGACAATCTTAGGTATGCGTCACCTCTTGGAAAAGTAAATGGTTTTGATCCTCCTCCGAAAGCTGATGAATAATCACTTCGGATACCTGCAGAAATTCCAGCAAAATCATCATAATCAAAACGCTGATTGACCAGATATCCATAGGTGAGAAATGGTTCTTTATAATCGTCATACACACGCCAGGACGTTGTATTCGCAGCATTGTACGGCTCATAAGTTGATGGTAGGCCGATGGCGGAACTAGTAAATAGTTTCAGGTAGTTTTTGCGATAGTCAAACATTACCTGCGTAACAGTCTTCAACGGAATATTCGAGTTGAAATCTTTTTTCAGATCGAACGTAAATGTTGATGATGCCAGAAAATTTTGAAACGTTTTACTGTTTACAAACCTGGTAATATCTCCCGTGTTGGTCGTATTCGCATATGAAATGTATCGCGAACTTCCTTGTGTTGCCCAATAAGCAATGTTCGCGTTTGCCGCTTGATTTAAATATTCAAGTCTTCGGTCCTGTGTTTGATAATTCAAGCCATATTTTAAATCCAACTCGACGAATTTTGGAAATGCATACTTCAGATTGAAAGTCTGCATGACATCAACTTTCTTGTCATCATTGTCGGTGTAGTGTTGCCAATACAGTGGATTGCCGTGATTGATTCCGACAGTCTGATTCAAATAATACGGGATCGAACCATCCGTTGTCGTTTGAGAAAAATCAGCAAAGGGATACGCATTCAGAAGGG
>CBQWHS010000453.1:0-4275 GCA_967728665.1 uncultured Chryseosolibacter sp.
CATTCTGTCCTTCAACGTTCCGTTGGCTCATATCAACTGGATAGTTTTTTCTTAGTCGTTTGTAGCAGTAGAAGGAATTCATGGCTAGTGACAGTAGAAAAGCACCGAGTCGCAACCCGAATATTCCACGAAAAATTCTCTTTAAAGAATGCATCGGTGAAAAAGATTTTTTCCACAACGCTCTATGCGCATGCAACAATTGCTTCTCACTTATCTTCTTCGGTTTAAAGGCTACATTATAGCCATTGTAGAAATTCCAGTTTCTGTCGACTAAGATTCTGTTTTCGTTATTCAATTTCGTGTAGATAGGTGTTCCTCTGAATGGCGTCATGATGCTGAGAAACGGAACATCAATGCCAATCTCCATTAATTGGTCGGCCATGGTGATAATACTTTCCTCATCATCGTGATCGAAGCCGGCAATGAAGCCAGCCATCACAGCAATGCCGCGCTTGCGAATCTGCATAACAGCTTCTCTATAGTTCGCTATTTTATTTTGCCTCTTGTTTGCATCCACGAGCGACTCAACACCAAATGATTCAATCCCGAGAAACACACCGATGCAACCGGAAGCCTTCATCAAGTCGAGAAGTTCAGCGTCTTTTGCAATGTCCATACTCGCTTGTGTGAGCCACCATTTTCTCAAGGGTATCATTTCCTGAAGAAGTTCTTTGATGTAAGGTCTCTTGATCGTTAGATTATCATCCCAGAACCAGACGACTTTTCGTTGCCACCAATACTTGAAGTCGTCATAGGAGGCATCACGGATCACGTCCTTCACGGGGCGCAATCGGAACCCAGGATTCAACGAAGGAACAGTGCAGAAGGAACACGTGAAGGGACAACCTCTTGTTGCTTGAATTACTTTCCTGACAAAAAACGTATTCGGCAACAAATCATATCGTGGAGTCGGTAAGTCTTTCATGTCACAGGGAGTTCCGGCATACACAGTTTGCAATTCGCCGAACTCAATATCGTGCAACAGCGTTGGCCAAATATTTTCCGCTTCGCCCGTTACGATTGCGTCAAAATATGTTAACGCTTCTTCCTGGCAATAGGTAACATGGGGGCCACCTGCGATTACTATTTTTCCCCTTCGTCTAAATTCCCTTGCTAGCTTGTAAGCGGACATTGCAAAGCCACTGAAGAAAGAGATCGCGATAACATCTGCATCGGAGTTGAAGTCGATTTTATCAACCTGCTGATGAAACACTTTGACGGCATGGCGAGTAGGAGTGATCGCAGCTAAATGTATTCCTGTGATCGGTGGAACAAAATCTTTTTCGTGCCCAAATTCATATCGTTGAACATAGGCGATGATGATATCTATTTTCATATCTTCGAAAGTCGATCCTCATTTTTTAGAAATTAAAGCTTAATTTTTTGGCTGTTGCCTTCGGCCGGACTTTTCCGCGCTTCGGTGCTAAGCACTTCGTTCCTCAGCCAACACGTCCAATCCGTAACAGAGCGATGATATTGAGTTGACATCGATTATCTCCGTTATCGCATACGATTTATGAACTAATGACTAATCACCACTGACCGATGACCATTTCCTATGCAGAAAACATTTCTCTACAACGAAGACGACACCAACTCCAATCGCATACGCGATTAAATCGATCCATGCGAATGAAGTTCCGATTACTGTTCTCGCGATGTTTGATTTCTCAAGGCCTAGTTTTTTTCAACAATCTGAAAATACTGAAGAAGTTCAATTGTGAAGGAAAATGTCAACACAAAGGTCGCCAGTGGGAGCACAGATAAACTGAGGAAAGACTTTAAGAAACAATAGATTAAAATAACAACCAATACATCGCCAATATATGGCCGAATAAAATTGTCGTGGACAAAAAGAGCAATCAAGACCTCAACAATAAAAATGAAAACGGCTAGGCCAAAGTAATTTCTATTAAACCTAAATGTGAATGGATATGATGTGCGACTGTTGACCTCTATCATAAAATCGATTGACCGTTAATTCCAATAAGTGCCATTCAACCCCAAAACACTTCCTAGCCACAGTCCAATGATGAAAACAATTAAGCTGAAAAACATGTCCAATGCTTTGACCAGGGAGGCGGTCTCAACGGGGAGGAGCTTTAAGTTATTTTTTTGTGTCATATAATTTGATTTTTAATTTGGATCGATTAACGCATTCCGTTGAACAAATAAATACAAAAGTACTTTTAAATGCAAAGTACTACGAATAAAAAGTTTTAACGTCCTCATTGTCTTTTCTATCAAATTGAATATCAGCGGAATCATATAACGATTGCAGAAATGGTTCAGAAGATTTTTTTTGAAATTCTGAACAAGGAATAGCCGGTACTGGAGAATATTAGTTTATTATGAACACCATCACGCATGACATGAAGCTAATTTAAAGACACTTGCGTTTAGGTTTTAAGATTTTCCAACATCAGAACCTGGAGATTTTCTACATTAACCGTTTTGCGGTTTCGCATTCTCGCGCATCTTTGCATTTTACTTTTTCGTAATGAAGATCTTCGGTATCAATTTGGGCTCCAGTGGCTCGCACTTAAAAATCACGGATGATGACAAACTTTGGGTAGAGGAGAATTTTCGATGGCTTAAAAGTGTTTTTGGTTATCCAAACAAGATGGAGGAGCAAGTGTTGCTCGATCCAAAATTTTTTCCAGCGACTTTCGCGGCACAAAAAATAAACATTGAAAACGTCATAGCCGATCTCTGTAAACTCTTTGGCCTTTCCCGCGATATTGTCACATTTGAAATACTCACCGATCTGCGTGATTATAACAGCATTCCATATCAGATTGAAGGGAAGGCATTTGAATGTGAGACTGAACTCAGGAAGGGGAGCTACAAGATCTTTGTTGCCAGCAGTTTGCAAAAGCATCCCGAACGTCTCATGTACAGTTTGATCTATGAGTTCATTCGGATCCGACTTACAGAAAGCGAGCTTGAATTTGATGTTGGTGGAGATGACACTGGCCTGTTCATTTACCTGGCAGGAATCTACTATGGGTTTGGCGTAATCCTCGCGCAGAACCTTTTGCACCAGGGACGCAGCAGCGATGGTATGTGGGAGATCAAATGGAACTATGGATCAGAGATGCCACAGCCTGTTATGGCGTTCAGTCTCGCGACTTACGCAAACCTTACAGGCGACAATTATCCATCATGGAAAAACGAATTCAAAGAGGACTTTAAAAAAATGCTTGAAGAGGCAATCGTTTATTTGCAAGAAAACCCAAATGATCTGTATGACGCCCAGGAAATAAAGGCAAACGATTTGTTCAACCAGGCCAATGCGCATTTCGAGGCAAACGAATTCGATGATGCCATCGCCACACTGCAAAAAATAATTTTTCTAACAAATGACGATGTCATGAAAGCCGATGTCTTCAACAACATGGGTTACTATTACATGCGAATGAAAGATTATCAGCAGGGTATTTCAAATTTCCGGAAAGCATTAGCGTTGGGACCGGAGTATGGTTTTGCCAATGACAACCTTGGCTATGCATTAATCATGACAGGCGAGCTTGAAGAAGGTCGGTTATACCTGGAAAAGGCAGTGAAGACTGCTAATAATGATATGGCTTATACCTACAGGAATTTTGCATTATATCATCAGGAGAAAAAGGAATTTGACCTTGCTGAAGAATGGTTTCAGAAAGCTTTCGATCAAAAATCTCCGGTGGACTTATTGGAATATCACTACGCCGAATTTTTAGTTCAACAAGGTGAAATCGAAAAGGCAAAGGAGTTTTTCATGAAGTCGGCACAGAAAAATGAAGCAGAAGGAGTCTCTCGGTTGCGGGAACTCGGCTTGAATTAAGTATACACAGACGTTACCATTTACATCTTTGATCTCAATTATAGGATATTTTCGTTCTCTTGGATTGAGTAACAAAAAAGGCTCGCTTTTCAATGAGCGAGCCTTTATACAGTTCGTTTATTTTACAAATAATCGTCTGCTAAATTTTTTATCCTTCATATGGACGTTAACCATGTATACACCTGGCGGCAGACTTTGATCAAGCGAAAGCAAAACATCATTGCAATTTTGTGTACAATCGATTTCCTGGGAATGAACAATCGTTCCTGTTGTCGTAATGATTTCAACTTTAGCCATTTCAAAATTATTGACAGCCTCAGGTGCCACAGTCATTTGAGTTTGGTGATTCGATGTTGGGTTTGGATACAAGTTGATTAGATTACTTTCGCCAGAGTCGAAAATTGAAACCAACTCTGCGCTTGCAGTTGAAGCTGAAGGATCTTCAAACG
>CBQWHS010000454.1:0-4248 GCA_967728665.1 uncultured Chryseosolibacter sp.
TTGGATACTTGCCGATGAAGGTTCAGGCGCAAACATTGGAAGAAAATTTCTGGTCGACTATCTGCGAAAGCTTCAGCCCGAAAAACTCGCAGCACAATTTCATGAGCGTTTTCCGTTGACACGGGAGGAGTTTTTGGAAAAAGTATATCAACAGGAAAAGCCGAGTGCATTCCTTGCCAGTTTTGCCAAATTTATTTTTCAGCACCTAGACGATCCTTATTGCTACAAACTGATTTACGACAGCTTTTCAGAGTTTTATGAAAACAACGTGATGAAGTATGATAATTATAAAAACCTGAAAGTTCACTTTACGGGTTCGATTGCATTTTACTTCAGCGACATCTTAAGACAAGTTGCCAACGACAAAGGAATTACTGTGAAAAATATTTTGGAGGGTCCTATTGCTGGCCTCACTTTGTTTCACAAAAACGATCAATAGAAAAATTTTTACAGTTCGTTACCGATGACAACAACTGAATCACCATCGAATTATAACGATCTCGAAAAGATGAGCGTTAAAGATTTGTTGGTGAACATCAATCGAGAAGATAAGACTGTTCCACTGGCAATCGAGGGAATAATTCCCAGGATCGAAACGTTGGTGCAATCGCTCGTTAAAAAAATGGAAGCCGGTGGTCGACTTTTTTATATCGGTGCTGGTACAAGCGGAAGGCTCGGCGTTGTTGACGCTTCCGAAATTCCTCCAACCTATGGAATGCCTCACGGAAAAGTGATTGGTATAATTGCCGGCGGTGATCATGCTATTCGCAAGGCTGTTGAACATGCCGAAGACGATGTCAACCAGGCGTGGAACGACCTGATGGAATATAAGATCAACGCGCAAGATTTTGTTATTGGAATAGCAGCCTCCGGTCGCACGCCTTATGTCGTTGGCGGGTTGAAAGCCGCCCGTGCCAACGGAGTAACCACGGGTTGCATCGCATGCAACCTTCAAACTGAAATCGGCAAACATGCTGACTTTCCAATTGAAGTCGAAGTTGGACCTGAATTTGTAACCGGTAGCACGCGGATGAAGTCGGGCACTGCCCAGAAATTAATTCTGAATATGATTTCAACCTCCACCATGATAAAGCTGGGCCGCGTGAAGGGGAATAAGATGGTAGACATGCAGCTCACTAATAACAAGCTGATCGACCGCGGCACACAAATGGTCATGGAAGAGCTGGGAATTTCACAAGCGAAGGCCGAACAATTACTTAAAGAATATGGTTCTGTCCGGAAGGCTGTGGAAAGCCAAAAAGGACATGCACGAAATTGAACCGTACTTTAACTGGCTTAAATACTACGACCCTGCATCAGACAATCGTTCCCCTTTCTTCGGAAAGGAATACAACTACGATGTCTACTCTGAAACCATCTACGGATATTATATTGATCCTGCCTGGGATTATATGGGCAGTGACACTTTGTATATAAAAATCCTTTACACGGATTATGATGCAGCGTATTCCATTATCGAGTTTATCGGCGAATGGAATGATGCGATCAATAATGACATCATGCACCTGAAGCGAAATGTCATTGATCTTCTCCTTCACGAAGGAATAAATAAGTACATCCTCATTGGTGAAAACATCATGAATTTTCACGGTTCGGACGATAGCTATTATGAAGAATGGTTTGAGGATGTTGAAGACGGGTGGATCGCTGCAGTCTCATTCCCAGATTTTATTCAAGATGAATTAAAAAAATACCATGTGGACATTTACGTAAACATGGGTGGAACATTGCAAATTGATCGGTGGAGAACTCTTCAACCTCATCACGTTTTTGATCTTGTGAATGGGTTCATTGCACGCAGGCTCAATTAAGTTGTTAGTTAAAACGTTGATTGGTTATAGGTTATTCGTTTCTGACTCAGCGAAGACTTGCAATAGCGATTCTCAATCGAGCCGAACGAAGAACTTAATCAACAAATCAATTAATAACGTTATACGACTTCTCACAAGAGGCTTAGCTGCACGTTGGTGACGAGTACTTCAGCCGGAACCAGGTATCGCCTTTTGGTTTTCAATTCATGACAGAGCACCCGTGTCCTCTTCATAATACCCTTCTTAAAATAACGCCCCTGAAAACTGAAAACACTCCCCTCCGGAATATCAGAAAGCGCTGTGTATTGATCAGCATTTTTATCGAATGATCGTAACGCGCGCGTGAGGTCGGCATCAGCAAACGAACTTGCCTTCGGATTTTCCATGTGCCTGTTCAGTTCATGTAAGATTGGCACCGGAAATACATCCATGTTCTGCATCGGGCTCATCAGATGTTTGAACACATTCTTCCATTCTTCACCATGAGGATCAACCCGGTTGCCGTGCCTCAGGAAAACATGCAGGTGCGCAACTTCATGGATATATGTGACTAAGAAAAGATAGGGATTAAGATCTTTGTTAAGTGTGATCCGCGGGTGGCCTATGTTTTTGCGGCTTGTGAAATCACCAACCTTGGATTGTCTGTTCTTGGCAAGTTTAAGTTCGAATGGTGCATTATGCCAAAGAGATAGGCAGTATGGGCAAGCGGTGCCTGGAAGATGTTGGTGAAGTGTCTGTACGATCCTTTCCTGATTCATAGGCATAAAAAAAAGGCTTTAGCATTCTAAAGCCTTCCCGGGAAAACAATCTTTTTTAGATTGCTCAGTTACTGTGCTGTGGTATCAGCTTTCGTTGTGTCAGTTGCTGTAGTGTCAGCAGAAACCGCAGGAGTTTCAGTTGCTGTAGTGTCAGCAGTTTCCGCGTTCTCTTTAGCACCACCGCCACATGCTACAAATGCAAATGCGAAGCCGCATACCATTAACAATGCGATCAGTTTTTTCATAGTTTACAGGTTTTTAAAAATTCAAGGCAAATATACTGTTATTGGCTGATTAGCGAGCCTCGCGTAAGAAAATTTTATTTTTTCTTAAAAATGAGCCTCACAGGGACCCCTTCAAAGTCAAAATTTTCTCTGATTTTATTCTCTAGGAATCGCTGATAAGATTCCTGTATGTATTGCGGAAGATTGCAGAAAAATGCAAACGATGGAAATCGCGCCGTGACCTGCGTAATGTATTTTATTTGTATGTGTTTGCCCTTGATAGCTGGTGGTGGATAACGCATAATTTCCGGCAAAAGGACGTCATTTATTTTCGAGGTCGGCACCTTTTTAGTCTTGTTTGCAAACACTTCAACGGCTTTCTCCATTACCTGGAAAACACGCTGTTTTGTGAGCACTGACGCAAAAATGATTGGCAGGTAGTCGATCGGGGCAAGCTTTTCCATGATATCTTTTTTGAACTTGTCGGAAGTTTTCGAATCCTTCTCAATTAAATCCCACTTGTTCACCATGATCACCATTCCTTTTCCCTGCCGTTGCGCCAAGCTGATAATATTCACATCCTGCGCTTCCATTCCTCGCTCGGCATCAATCACAACCACACACACATCACATTCCTCCAATGCCCGAAGCGAACGCAGTACGGAATAAAATTCGATATCATCTTTAACCTTGCTCTTTTTGCGGACTCCGGCTGTGTCAACGAGAATGAAGTTCTTTCCAAATAGCTTGTAGTTCGAATGGATCGCATCGCGCGTGGTACCAGCCTCGTCTGTCACAATGCTTCTTTCCGTTCCTAGCAAAGCATTTAAGAACGAAGATTTACCAACATTCGGCCGGCCAAGAATAGCTATCTTTGGAATTCCAGCTTCTGGGTCCTCTAGCCCCTCCGTTGGGAACGCCTTGACCAGTTCGTCAAGCAATTCTCCTGTACCACTTCCGTTTTCAGCCGAAATAGGGAAGACTTCGGCTTCAAGCCCAAGTCCATAAAATTCAGAAGCATGAAGAGTCTTTTCCGGCGTATCAGCTTTGTTTGCGGCGATTAAAATTGGCTTTTTTGATGTGCGTAAAACGTTAGCAAACTCTTTATCGAATCCTGTTAAACCATCCCTACAATCCACCATGAAAACGATCGCGCTGGCCTCGTCGATTGCCAACTGGACTTGCTTCCGTATCTCCGATTCAAACTTATCTTCCGAACCGGTAACATATCCACCGGTGTCGATGACCGTGAAAAATTTGCCGATCCACTCTGCATAACCATAGTGGCGATCGCGGGTAACACCTGGCATGTTGTCCATGATCGCTTGTCTTTTTTCGATCAAGCGATTAAAAAATGTTGACTTACCAACGTTGGGTCTGCCTACTATTGCTACGATGTTTGCCATTTACAATTTACTTTGTTACGGTGTAGGG
>CBQWHS010000455.1:0-4246 GCA_967728665.1 uncultured Chryseosolibacter sp.
TTGCAAGCTTCCTGCAGTCATATGAAATTCTCGCTTTTTTGATAAAGTTTACAGTGACAATAAATAAACAACTATGGCCGCAAGTTCTTATGACCTCGCTGACATTTCACAACCTGTCGGTAATATGTTTCCACGTTCGATCACGCGAGACGATTACGAACGTTACAAACTTTCGAATCATCAGGTCGAATTTTTCAATGCCAATGGCTATCTGGCGAACGTAAAACTTTTGGAAGAAAACCACATCCAGCAGTTGTTGCATGAATTAGACGAAATAAAAGATCCATCACATCCGAGACATAACTTGTTTTACGAATTTCACTCGAACGAATCTGCTGATCCAAACCTTACATTATTTCATTCGCTTGGTCATTGGCGATTGACACAAGGATTTCATGACGTTCTGTGGAATCCTGCTTTTGTGGTTGCGGCAAGTCAATTGCTCGGTAACAAGGCAGTGCGATTCTGGCACGATCAATTATTCTGCAAGCCGGCACATCATGGTGGTGTCGTGGCATGGCACCAGGATTACAGCTACTGGACAAGAACAATTCCAATGCAACACCTGACGTGTTGGGTTGGTCTTGATGATGCAACAAAAGATAATGGATGCCTGTACTATATTCCGGGAAGTCACCGCTGGGGACTTGTTGATAAGCCAGCTCTTGCCGGTGATATGGAAGGTGTGAATCGATTTCTGACACCGGATCAACAAAAGCAGTTTGAAAACAAAGTGGCTATTGAAATGAAAAAGGGATACGGAACATTTCATCATCCTTTGCTGATGCATGGTTCATATGAAAATCGTTCCGAGCATTCGAGGCGTGCATTTGTAATAAATGTATTTGCCGATGGAACCACTTCCGATTCAAACGATGAAATTCTTAAAGGCGTACCTGTCGTGAATAAAGGAAAAAAGATGGAAGGAAAATTTTTTCCATTATTGTTCGATCCCGTGAAGTTGTAGTAAGCAAAAGTTCATTGCTCTTGACCTCAATAAAGTATAAGCTTGTGGCTTTGCGTCACCGGACTGAAGGGAAGTTTCGTACTTTTAAGGCAACCTTGTATGGAATTACTAGAACGGGAAACCTATTTAGCCGAACTCAGCCGATTGTATAAAAATGTACAGGCTGGCGTTGGTCACACGATATTTTTAATGGGAGAGGCCGGGATCGGCAAAACTTCTCTGCTCAACAGTTTTCTAACCTCCAGCGAAAAAGATTCAATTGTTTTAACGGGGGCCTGCGATTCTCTTTTTACGCCACGACCCCTCGGTCCACTGTTTGACATCGCTTCCCAACTCGATGAAGAATTTGCAAACCTTCTCACCTCGGAAAAAGATAGAGCAGTCGTCTTCAGTTCCCTGATCACCAAGCTTTCATCGTTGAGAAAGACAGTCGTGTTAGTATTCGAGGATGTTCACTGGGCAGATGATGCCACATTCGATTTGATCAAATTTCTATCACGAAGAATCAACAAAATTTGTTGCCTTTTTATCGTCTCGTTCCGCGATAATGAAATTTCCGGCAAACACTCGATGACTGCAATGTACGGAGATCTGCCCGTCACACATTTCTCCAAAATTTCGTTGAATAGATTTTCGAAGTCGATGGTTGATGAATTGGCAAACAACAGTCAAAAAATTTCCGGTGACCAACTATTCCAACTCACGAACGGGAATCCATTTTATGTAATGGAGATTTTATCCCATCCCAATCACATGGGAATTCCAGAGCGGATCAAGGATTCCATTCTTTCGCGCTTTCACAGCCGAAACGAAATGACAAAAACGCTGTGGGAATTCTTGTCCGTATTGCCTTCGGCTAAAATTGAGATCGGCCTCCTGAATTACATTGAAGATAAATTCGGGAGTTGCATGGATGAGTGCATTTCCGCCGGAATAATTATTTCCCGACCGGGACAATTATCTTTCAACCACGAGCTTTTTAGAATCACCATTGAAGAATCGTTGTCTCATGCCAAGAGGAAGAATCTTCACAAAACGATTTTGCAAATTCTAAAGGACGTTGGTAATGCAAACCTCTCACAGCTTGTGCACCATGCAAAGTATGCAGAAGAATTTGGTTTGGTATCGGACCTGGCGCCTCGGGCTGCAAAAATGGCATCGGATGTTGGCGCTCATCGTGAGGCTGCGACATTATATTCCATGGCCATTGACGTGGCGGAAATTGGTAGTTTTTCGCAGGCGGAATTATACGAACGACATGCGTATGAATGTTACCTCACGTATCAACTTCCAGCCGCGATCGCATCACAGCAACAAGCATTGACCATTTGGCGAAACCGCAGTCAGTCACTGCGGGAAGGAGATGCTCTTCGTTTTCTGTCTCGCCTTTGGTGGTTCGCCGGCGATCGGAGTCAGGCTGTTCAATTCGGGTCAATGGCAATTGAAGTTCTCGACAAACTTGAAAATGCGCTGCGCGAAAGAGCATGGGCCTATAGCAATTTTGCACAATTGCAGATGTTATCCGAAACCACAGTGGGAGCGCTCCATTGGGGCAACCAGGCAATCGAACTCGCGAAAGATATTAACGATAAGGAAATCTTGTCTCATGCATTGAACAATGTTGGATCGGCTATGCTACGAACACCGCTGCAGCAGGAATTAGGCGAAAAATATTTAAGGGAAAGTCTTGATATCGCACTCAAAGCAAAATTTCAAGAGCACGCTGCAAGATCGTATGTCAACTTGGGCTTCACGTTTTACGTGATCAAGCAATATGAAAAGGCAAAAGAGGCGTTAGCATTGGGAATAAAATATTGTGAAGAGCAGGACCTTGATTTCTTGCGCTACTACATGCTTGGTACAATGGCATCTGTAGACCTTGAAACCGGACGTTGGCACGAAGCTGAAACGATCGCATCAAAACTTCACAACAACCCACAGCACGGCCTTGTTAAGATCCTTGCCACGCTTGTGCTAGCGAAATTAGCCATGCGAAGAGGACAGTTCGAAAAAGCAGAAACGCTTATTTCGGAAATCAAGAGTCCAGTCATGGCAACAAATGAACTTCAACGAATCATTCCCCTCATTGCTGCAGAGTTGGAACTCGCCTGGCTAACCGGAAAACGTGTGGATATCGCTCCATTGGAAGAACTAGAACAAACATTATTGTTCACCAAAGACAAGTCCTGGTTTTATTCGGATTATATCTATTGGAAGCATCGACTCTCGATCTTGAAACCAGGCGCTACCGGGACTATCCTTACACCTCTGAAATTTGAAATATCGGGCGACTGGCAGTCGGCTTCAAAAGCATGGGAACAGTTAGGCAGTTCGTATGAGCAGGCACTTGCATCAATGAATGGCAATGAGGAATCGCAGCTCAATAGCTTTCGTATCCTCGAAGGATTGGGAGCAACAGCCGCGGTTAATCGCTATAAAAATAAATTCAAGTCAACAGGCGGAAAAAATATTCCCAAAGGTCCGCGTGAGAGCACGCTTAACAATCCGGGACAATTAACCGATCGGCAAATTGATATTCTTAAACTGCTAAAGTCCGGATTGCAGAATAAGGAAATCGCTGAAAAGCTCTTCATCTCTCCCAAAACTGTCGACCATCATATCTCTGCCATCCTTGCGAAGCTGGAAGTAAACTCCCGCGCAAAAGCGGTTGTGGAAGCCCAGAAACTCGGCATTCTATCTTAAAATAGGGAAGGCTCTGAATCAAAATAGGGAATCTTCCTGATCCTCTGCAGAATTAGCACATGCATCTTTGTATTGAAAATGACCCGCAATTCAACTATGGAAGCACTCGAAATTATCCGCGAACAGCAACGTGAGTCCTGGAATAAGTTTTCACCTGGCTGGAAAAAATGGGACAAACTCTTTATGGAGTTTTTGGCACCTATGGGCAATGAGATCATTCGACTGATCAGTCCCAAATCAAATGACATGGTATTGGATGTTGCCTCGGGAACTGGCGAACCTGGACTAACCATAGCCTCTAGCTTGCGCGGTGGAATTGTAGTAATAACAGACCTCTCCGAAAAGATGTTGTCGATCGCGAGAGAAAATGCAAGGCAACGTGGCATTGAAAACATTGAAGCGCTGGCGTGTGATGTGAGTTCGTTGCCGTTTTCAAACAATACATTTGATGTAGTTAGTTGCCGGCTTGGATTTATGTTTTTTCCGGATATGCAACTTGCGGCCGATGAAATCACGCGCGTGCTCAAACCGGGAGGGCGAATTGCAACTTCGGTCTGGAACGTGCCCGAAAAGAAT
>CBQWHS010000456.1:0-4245 GCA_967728665.1 uncultured Chryseosolibacter sp.
ACAAGTTTGTCGACATCTTCGGATGGTCTGTTGATTTTCAACGTCTTCAAAAGGGAGACAAATTTAAATTGATCTACCAGGAAACCCAGGTGGAGGGAAAGACAATCGGCATCAAGCAAATTGATGGTATCTACTTTCAGCATATGGGCCGCCCTTATTACGCATATCCTTTTGATCAAGGAGACGGAGTTGAATTCTTTGATGACAATGGAAAGAGCCTTCGCAAAGCATTGCTGAAATATCCGATTGAATTCTCTAGGATCAGCTCACGTTTCACTATGAATCGTTTTCATCCTGTGCAAAAGCGTTGGAAAGCTCACCTGGGAACAGACTTCGCCGCACCAACAGGTACGCCCATCCGTGCTGTAGGCGATGGTTATGTGGAAGAAGCCCAATACAAATCCAACAACGGTAACTACGTAAAGATCCGTCACAACGGAACTTACACGACGCAATATCTTCACATGTCGCGCATTGCTTCCGGAGTTCGTGCCGGAACTCGTATTAAGCAAGGCGAGACTATCGGATACGTGGGCAGCACAGGTCTCGCCACAGGACCTCACTTATGTTACCGCTTTTGGAAAAATGGAAAACAGGTTGATGCACTTCGCGTCGATCTTCCGGCATCTGAACCTGTGAAGAAACAGAATCTTCCAGCATTCGATGCTGTCAAAAAGACAATTACCGATCGGCTGGACGCAATCCCATTTGATGTGGACACGGAAAACACCCTGGCTTCAATAAAATAATCTGATCCTTTATTATTAACTCTTCGTTAGCTTAGATACTTTTCTTTAAACTTTTTTGTTGAAGATTGTGTCAAAGTCTACGAATGAAGAGGGCTTCCATAATTTTATTTCTTTTCGCTGCGCTTAACCCAACCCTGGCACAGAAAGTCGGATTAGTATTAAGTGGAGGCGCTGCCAAAGGCCTTGCACACGTTGGAGTATTGAAGGCGCTGGAAGAAAGTGAAATCCCAATCGATTACATCGTTGGAACATCAATGGGCGGCATCATCGCCGGATGCTACGCAGCAGGAATGAGTCCGGACCAAATTGAATCTCTTGTCACCTCTGAGCAATTTCTTCGGCTTGTAAATGGGCTTCCTGAAAAGGGCTATAATTATTACTATCATGAGCCGGAAAACAATCCCTCATTTCTGAAACTGAATCTTTCACTCGACTCGATTCTGAATCTTCAGTTGAATACAAGTATTGCAAACGATGTCTCATTGAATTTTGCTTTGGCTGAACAACTTGCCTTGGCAGCCGCGATATCAAAAAATAACTTTGATAGTTTATTCATACCGCTTCGGGTTGTTGCTGCAGACATCTTTACGCAAAACCAGGTGATTCTCAGAAAAGGTTCGCTAAGCACCGCACTGCGCGCGACACAGACTGTTCCGTTTTTTTATAATCCCATTCGTGTGGATGGAAAATATCTATTTGATGGAGGAGTTTACAACAACTTTCCCGTTGACGTTGCTCAAAAAGCTTTTCATCCGGATGTCATTATCGGATCGAATGTATCAACAAAGATTTTTAACGATTATCCATATGATCTTGATGAAAAATTAATCGCGAAGTCGCTGCTATTTCTTTTACTCGATAAGTCAGATCCGGCAAGAGTTCCGACGAACGGTGTTTACATTCAGCCAGACCTCGACGGACTAACTTCTTTTGATTTTGGAAAAGTTCGGACGCTGATTGACAGCGGATACGCACAAACGAAAAGGCAAATAGAGGAAATAAAAAGTAAGATCGCCACGCGAGTAACCTGTGAATCCGTTGCTGAGAAGAGAAACGCATTTCACGACAGGAACCCTGTGTTTAGATTTTCGCAGATCGAGTTGAAAGGATTCAATTCAAAGCAACGCAAATACATTCAACGCGTCTTCCGTTTCAATCCCGATAAACCAAAGTCATTTTTCATCAGCAAAGCAAAGAGTGGATATTTTAGGTTCGTGTCAGAGTCTTATTTTAACAATGTCTATCCAAATATTCTTTTTGACTCGTTGCGTCAGGACTTTACATTACAGTTAACACGAAGACCTCAAAAAAACTTTCAAATTGATTTTGGCGGAGTGATTGCCAGTCGTGACGTCAGCAATATTTTTTTAGGACTTAACTTTTACAATTTTGGAAGCAAGCTCACACACATTTACACTGGATTCCAAACCGGAAACTTTTATAAATCAGCTACAATAAAGAGCAGGTTTGATTTTCCTTTCCAGTTCTATCTTGAGCCCAAAATCGGCTATGATAAGTGGGATTACCTCGAAGGTGATGACCTCCTTCGCGATATTACACCGCATACTGTGTTGAGAAGAATTAGCAGACAGTATAGCCTTACCGTTGGCACGCCTGTTGGCGATTTTTTTAAAAGCACCATAAATGTTGGTGGCATAAACAATATCGATCGGTATGCGAATGGCGGAGTGTATGTAAGTTCAGACACCCTTGATGAGATGCGCTTGAGCGGGTTAAAAGCAGAGTGGGATTTTTCTTCAAATACATTAAATCGAAAACAATATGCGTCCTCCGGCAGTGCGTATTCTTTTTCAGTTCAATACTTCAACGTCAGTGAAAAATATACACCGGGAACTACGTCCGTCAGTGATGGCGTGAGAATGTTTCATCAGTGGTTCCGACTCCGCGCCTCGGCCGAGCAATATTTCAATGCAGGTTGGTTTAAACCAGGCTATCTTGCTGAAGTCGTTTTTTCAAATCAGCCTTTCTTTCACAATTATAGTGGAACGATTATCAACGCTCCTGCATTCTCACCATTGCAGGACAGTCGTTCACTGATTCTTCAAAATTTTCGTGCATTCAATTTTCTCGCCGCAGGAATTCGAAATGTTTTCACCCTTCGAAAGCGAATAGACTTCCGTGTTGAGGGCTACATTTTTAAACCGATTGAATACCTGACCGAAGGCACATCGCAGGATGCGAAAGTGGTCAATGATCTTAATGCACTTTACTTTGCTGCAACCGCAGGATTTGTTCATCATTCACCAATTGGACCCATAAGTCTTTCTGTAAATTATTATGACGATAAAGAGAATCAGCTAGGCGTGCTTCTGCATGTAGGTTTTCTTTTATTCAATAAACATTCTGTCGAGTAGAATGTTGGTTCGACATGGATTTGAGAAGGTGTGCCGGCAGAAATTAATGTCAAAATCATGTACCTTCAAAAGCGACTTTGTGAAATTTTGCCTATGTTTAACGGCAAATTTTTATTATCCCAGTGGTCGCATGAAAAAAATTCTACTACCCTCGCTTTTAGTTGTTGTTTTTGCCGGTGTATCGACAGCGCAGGTCGTCCAATGGGCCTCCAAGGTCATAGACTTTTCGACTGAGCTTACACCAGTGCAATACTCGGCCAAACAGGCATTAGGGAAACCTGATGTAATGCCAGCTGGAGGCCAAAGTCCTAATGCGTGGGTTCCAGACAAGCCAAAGCGAAAAGAGTTTTTAAAACTTGGTTTCGATAATCCCGTGAACGTTCGTCAGATCGCTATCGCGGAATCATACAACCCAAGCGCGATTTTCAGAGTATTTATCTATGACGAAGCTGGCAAAGAGTATCTCGTCAATACTTTGAACCCGATGGCTATTCCCCTTAAAGGGAGAATGTTAAATCTTTTCATGGAGACAACACCCTACAAAGTGGCGGCTGTTAAAATTGAATTCGATGGTGCGGCCTTGTCTGATTATTTCGGCATCGATGCCGTGGCAATAACGGATTCTAATTATCCTATTATCGCAGATATCCCTAAACTTCAGTTGCTCGCTTCAGGCATTGTGATTGAGGCATTGGATAAGAACGTCAACAGTGATTATAGTGAACTTAATCCCCTTCTATCGCCAGACGGTAAGACTCTTTATTTTTCACGGAAGAATCATCCTGAGAATATCGGTGGCGTGAATGACAAAGAAGACATCTGGTATTCAGAGTTAGACTCAGCAGGCCAATGGATGCTGGCGAAAAATATGGGCCCTAACTTTAATAATGACGCGCCCAATTTTATTAACGCAATTCAGTCTGTTACACCCGATGGAAAAACAGCAGTTATGTTGTTGGGTAATCAATATGAGCCCAACGGAAAAATGAAGGCCGGTGTATCCCTTAGTTCGAATGTTGGCGGCAATTGGTCTAGACCAAAGGCCCTCAAAATTAAGAACGATTATAATTTTAATGAGAAAGCGAACTACTTCTTAACGAACAACCGCAGAGCATTGATCC
>CBQWHS010000457.1:0-4241 GCA_967728665.1 uncultured Chryseosolibacter sp.
TAGAATTTGTTTTTGGCATAATATTCCCGGTTAAAACAATATTTTAATTTAACCAGCCGTTCTGCGTACATGAATAAGCTTACTCACTTTTTTCTGATCTGTTCAGGTTCAGATCTGAATTTGTTGCAGAAATGTCCCACAGAAAAATCGAAGTACGCCGGCTTGGGTGCTACCATATTTTTTACGGGATTTTTTGCCGCTGCCGCTGCTGGCTATGCGCTATTCATGGTCTTCGATAATGTCTGGATATCAACCTCGTTTGGAATAATTTGGGGATTGATGATTTTTAATCTCGATCGTTATATCGTTTCAAGCATGAGAAAAAATGGGAAGCTTGGAAAAGAATTTTTAACGGCAAGTCCAAGGATATTATTAGCAGTGATTATCTCGATCGTGATTGCAAAACCTCTTGAGTTAAAAATCTTTGAAAAAGAAATTAATCCGGAGTTGACAGTAATGGAGCAGGAGATATACGCCAGGCAGGAGAAACAAGTGAGATCCAGATTTGTATCAAAGCAAGATAGTCTTAAAACGGAACTGTTATCATTGAAGAACGAACTTGCAGCGAAGACATCAAAAAGGGACGAATTGGTGCGCCTAGCACAAGAAGAAGCCGATGGAACAGGAGGGAGCCGCAGAAGAAATCTAGGGCCAATTTACAAAGCCAAAAAAGCAGATGCTGACAAAGCTGAGACTGAATTAAAGCAATTTGCAATTGAACAAGGCAGTCGAATCTCGTCGCTTGAGGCGTTGAT
This sequence comes from uncultured Chryseosolibacter sp., assembly GCA_967728665.1. Lineage (GTDB taxonomy): Bacteria > Bacteroidota > Bacteroidia > Cytophagales > Cyclobacteriaceae > Chryseosolibacter. The sequence continues at coordinate 756 of CBQWHS010000457.1, forward strand.
CGCTTCCAACGAATTCGCAATGGAGAAAGATGTCTCAAGTATTAAACGAGAGCGAGTCAACGGCCCTGCTGCACGAATGGAAGCCTTGAGCAGAATTTCGAATCAATCATCCGCTATTTTGATAGCGAACTGGTTTATCATTCTCCTGTTCATTGCTATTGAAACGTCACCGGTTATCGTCAAACTAATTTCTGGAAAGGGACCTTATGATAACTTGCTGAAAATCGAGGAGCATACTTTTGCGGCCATGCAAATCGAGTCGATGGCTAAGACCAATTCACTTACTAAAGAAAGATCGTCAACGTTGCTGACACATGAAAAAGAATTCCTGACAGAGCGACTTGATTCCGCATTGAAATAATATTTCCTTCACCATTTCGGCTTTATTCCCGGAGCAAACGGAAACTCCAGGCCCTGATAATATTTTAAAGTTTTGTCGGGCTTCTCTAATTCTATCGGCACTATTCGTTTGGAAAAAGTTTGAAAATATAACAAACAGGCATTGCGCCACCACAGCGCTTCGCGTTCCTGAACTTTTAACAGGCTACTCACTTGCTTGTATTGTTCTGCATCCACTTTGTTTTCAAGCGTTTTCCATTGCTTGTTCATCCAACGAACTGTCTCCACGCCGACACTGTAGTTGTAGCACAAATCATCCCACAACGTCTTGCCTGAGCGCATTTTGTGATCCCATGGAACATGATGGAACCACAGTAGATATTTGTCTTGAACATTCTGAAGTTTGAACTGATCCTGTACGGATGATTGATACTGCTCAATTGCGTTGCTTCCGGACGAAGTACGATCAAATCCAACTCCACGTTCATCAGCTTTGTGATAATAAACTGAAGTCCAATCAGCACGAGGCTTATCACTTACCCAAGGTCCAGGGCCGTAATGATGATTGTAGCCCATGATATGATGTAGGCCGAGTGGTGTCATATACTTGACAGCAGCCTCGCGAGATTCCATCATGATCGGTTTTATCGTGGAAACAATTTCTGGTTTGTTGCCCCAGGTCATACGAATCCATTCTTCTGCGATATCATCAGCCTTCAATGAATGATCCCATGCTAATCTTCCGAATGCATACCAATTTGCTTGCGCCATGGGATGGCCACACCAATTGCGATCATTGCCAATATTGGCCACACCCGCAATGCCGGAAATTGAATGTTGCTCAAGAGACCCATCTATTACGGATGCTACTGTGGAACCTTTTCCACGAGAGTAAGTGTCTGTATCCAGAACTTCTTTGTAGAGCGGAGCGAGATAGACAAGTTGCGTTGCCTGTCCTAAATATTCCTGGGTGATTTGAAATTCCATCATCAACGGTGTTGAAGGCATCGCTCCGAACAATGGATGAAATGGTTCACGTGGCTGAAAATCCAACGGACCATTTTTTACCTGAACCATCACGTTCGGTTTGAATTTACTATCAAGCGGTTTGAATTCATTGAACGCTTGCTTCGTACGATCGACAGGGACGTTGTTATCATAAACAAACGCTCGCCACATAACAATTCCTTTGAATGGCGTCAGCGCCTCTGCCAGCATGTTTGCACCATCGGCATGCGTTCGATTATAATTCTGCGGACCTGGTTGCCCTTCTGAATTTGCCTTTACTGTGAAGCCCCCAAAATCGGGGATCAATGTATAGATGTCAGCAACTTTCGCTTTCCACCAGTCGACCACTGATTGATCAAGTGGATCAGCCGTAGCCAGGCCGCCAATTTCGATTGGAGCACTGAATCGCGCAGTGAGATACACTTTGATTCCATATGGGCGAAAAACATCGGCGAGAGCTTTTACTTTTTGTAGATATTCAGGTGTGAGAATAATGGCGTTTGCATTTACGTTTGTGAGTACTGTCGCATTTATTCCGATAGAGGCATTGGCCCGCGCATAGTCGTGGTACCGTTGATCAATAAGATCGGGCAGCCGATGCCAGTCCCAAATAGAAAAACCAGCATAGCCACGCTCGACTGTTCGATCAAGGTTATCCCAATGATTTAAAATTCTGATTTTTGTTTTTGGCGATGACTCAATTGCTAATGGTTCGATCAATTGTTGTGTTTGGATCAATCGCAAAAAATGAAACACACCATATAACATTCCGAATTCATTTTTGCCCGCAATTACAGTCGTTTTTTTACCCTGAAAGGAAGTGGAAAAAATTACGTATCCGTCATCGCTTGAGTTCTTCAATTTACTTTTGACATCAAGTGAAGCAAGGGAAGAAGAAGCGATTGTTCCGGCGATGACGGTATTTTGCTGCAATGGAAGTTTTGCCTCAGGAACATTTTGGTTAAGTAATCCTTGAAGCGCTGTTTTTATTTCGCGCTTCGCAATTTCTGCAGTAGGACTTGTGTTGTCGACCATCCAACCTTTAATCAACGCCCGGTACACATTCTGCTTTTGCTGGTCTGATACCAATGAATATTTCAACCAGAGCTGATAGCCGTCATCTGAAAAGCAACGCGAACAAGTCAGTGTCAGAAACAAAACGATGGTTAGAATTTTATTGCTCATGGGATCAGGAGATAGCGCTCATTTATTCATCACTCGATTACGGCTTTGTCCGAGGTTAAAATTTATTTCATATTGCGGCAATGCTCTGCAAGAGCCATAAAATCTTCAGGCTTTCTTAAATCCAATTTATTGACCTTGAAGAATGAATAGATCTCATCTTTGTGTGATGGTAAGAATTTAATGACGTTCTGTACTGTTGGGTGGTATAGATTCAAATCTTCATCGAGTAAATAGTATAATTTTTCTTTCGTGTAAACGCGATCGTACTTCGTGGTTATTTCACGGAAACCATTGTCAGAAACGCTAAATCGTTCCCCGGTTCCCGACTCCATGAAGACTTTAACCGTGTACTTAATAGCGACATTCAGTTTTCCAATTAGATTGATCTCCAAAAAACCCTTCGAGTTATGATTGAAGAAGATTGTGTTGTTAATATTAATGAACTGGATTCCAGCAGGATTTTTTACTGGAATCGTATCACCTTGATCGCTGATGATTTCAATTCGGTCTAAAAAAATATTATAGTTGTAAAGCGCCTTTAATGATTGCCCTTGCTGCTTTGTGAAATTTAATGATCCCTCTTGAAATGTTGGGAAACGATAAATGCTGTCATGCCACGCAACATCCTTCAAGAATTGTCCTCGCTCAACTGTGAATGCGTGTGAACGATGTTGGGCATAAAGAGCCGGCGCTATGTAAGCACAAATAATGAGGAGACCAAAACTTCGCAATGGGGTAGATAATAAAGTTTTAAGTTACAGAATTTGCTTTTCGATTTGCAATTTATTTTTCATTAAACGTTTGGCTTATACGAAACGTTTAAACCTTTTGCTGATTGTAAACTGGTTAAGATTCTCGATCGATCTCATTTCTTCTTGAAGGCCGGAGCACTTCAGGACGATCTGCAATTGATTCATTATTATTGCAACGCCAAATGACACTTCATCAACTTAC